>JADLEA010000131.1 GCA_020846365.1 Bacteroidota bacterium | reverse complement strand
TCAGGGTGAACGGCAATGCCTGGATCGACATTCCCGAGTTCGGAAGCGGGAATGGGATCCCGAGCGGCCATAATGGCTACAACTACATCACCCAGGCGGACTATGTCATTCCTGTGCCCCTTGGCCATCTTGTAACAGGGAACAACACCTTTGAGGGTACCAACGCTGGTCAGACCGGTCCCTATGGTTTCGGATGGGGGCAGTTCGGATGGTACAGCATCATCCTCCGCGTGTATTATGACGGCAGCAAGACGCACTCAACGGGTTCGATTTCTTCTCCTTCAAGCGGGGGGACATTCGGTGAGAATCCCGTGGTGACTGCAAGCGTAAGCGGTGGGACAGACCGGGTGGACTTTCTTGCATACTACGACGGTTATGACACCGACGGCGACGGCATCTGGCAGGAATATCATCATGACTATGCCCCTCTGCTTGGCCAGACCGAGCCGGTTATCAAGAACCATGTCGGCACTGCGACGGGCGGGTCGTGGCAGGTCACCTGGAACACACAATATGTTCCGGATCAGGCCGCCGGTAGTATCAAGATGCTGGCGCGCATACGGAACAGCAACGGTGTCTGGTATGTGTCTCCCGAAGTGACGGGGTTGACGCTCCAGCGGTCCGGAAGTTATGTGAGGCTGTATAAACCTACGGACATGCCTGAGCGGGCATGGGCGCGTGGAGATGTCGGCGTCATTAATATCCATGTCAACATCCCCGGCGGCGACAACGTCGCCAATGCATCATCGGCAGTGGGTTTCGTGCGCACCTGGAACGGTGCGGACATCGCCCGGGAACCAAGTGACTACAACTACCGGAGGTTTAACGGTTGGGATGACGGGGCGTACGGCGGAAACCACTTCTATTCTCTGGACATTCGAACCTATCCCACCTCAACGCTTCTTTCGGGCACGAACACCTTCACCTTCTATTCATCGAACATCCTCCATCACGGCATCGAAATCCTCTGGCCCGGGCCCGGATTGATTGTCCGCTACGGAGGGAGTTCTTCCAATGTTCCCCCGAGCATCACCACGCACCCGACGAACCAATCGACGTCGGTGGGCGGCACGGCTACGTTCAACGTTGGCGCAACCGGCACGCCGCCGCTCTCCTACAAGTGGCAGAAGAACGGCGTAGATATTGACGGCGCGATTAACACGAGTTACACTACACCGCCGGTTACGGCAGGCGACAATGGGGCCACGTTCCGGTGCGTGGTCACCAACGCCTACGGCAACGCCACCAGCAATTCTGCGACGCTGACCGTCGGAACATCTCCCGTCGGGCCAACGATCACGACGCATCCTGCCGACCAGACAGTGGAGGTTGGCCAGACGGCCACATTCTCGGTGGGGGCGTCTGGCACCGCGCCCCTCTCGTACCAATGGCAGAAGAACGGCGTGGATATCGGCGGGGCAATCAATGCCACATATACCACGCCGGCAACGGTCAAAGCCGACAGCGGTGCGCTTTTCCGCTGCGTGGTCTCCAACAGCGTGAGCGATGCGACCAGCAATACCGCGATGCTCAGGGTGACCAGTCCGTCCGCGCCCGTCATTACCTTTGGCCCCATCGATCAACTCGTGGGCGTGGGTCAGCCAGCGACGTTCACTGTCGGCGCGGTCGGCGCGGGAACGCTCAGCTACCGGTGGGAGAAGAACGGCCAAACGGTAAGCGGGGCTGCCGGCCCGTCCTATACAACCCCGGCAACGGTGCCGGGCGATAGCGGAACCCAGTACCGCTGTATCGTGAGCAACACGATCGATAGCGCGACCAGCAGCAATGCGCTCTTAAAGGTTACCACCGGGTCCGTGTCCATCCTCACGAATTCCGGATTCGAGCTCGGGACTTCGTCGTGGTGGTTCCATACCAACGGCAGCGGGTCGGATACCGTTGTCCCTGCCGGTCCCAACAACCCGCACGCGATGCGGATCAGCATCGTGACTGAGGGAAGCAACGTCCAGCTCTACCAGACCAACGTCACGCTCGAAGCGGGAGCGACATACCTGCTGTATCTGAGGGCGTATAGTTCTTCGGGACACAATCTCTCCGCCACCGTGCAGAAGCACACGTCGCCCTACACCAACTACGGGCTTTCGGAACGCCTCTTTGATCTGGATACCTCGTGGAAGTCCTTCACAGCGCAGTTCACGGCGGCCGGGTTCAGCGGCGTCGCCACTGACGGACGTCTCATGCTCTGGCTCGCGCCGTATGATTCCACGGGTGATGTCTTCTACATTGACGATGTCGTCCTGGCAAAACTGAGTAGCTATGCGCCACCGAGTGTGGCATTGCAGCCCGCGGACACCTCCGTGAAGGAAGGCACGACCGCCACGTTCAGGATAGCGGCGGCCGGAACGCCGCCGTTTCTCTACCAGTGGCAGAAAAATAGTGTGAACATCACCGACGCGGCGGGACCGGAGTACACAATGCCGCTTGCAACCATCGGAGACAACGGTGCGAGCTTCAGATGCATTCTGGAAAACCCCGTCGGAGATACGACGAGCAGCGCCGCTACGCTCACGGTCACGCCGGTGGTTGTCCTTGCTGCCCCCTCGCTGGTGTCGCCTCCCAATCGAGCGAACTTGCCCGAACAACCCACCGCGGTGTCGTTTGTCTGGAACAGCGGAGCGGGCGCGACAAAGTACTGGTTCGAGTTGTACAGTGACACCCTGCTGGTCACCCTGATGGTGGTAGATTCCTCCTTGACGGACACGACTATTTCCGTGGCCTCCCTCATATCCGAGGGTTCCTATGGGTGGAGAGTTCGTGCCGGAAATGCGGAAGGATGGGGGCCATATAGCGGTGGCTGGAACTTCCACAAACTCGGTCCGCTCGCTGTGGAGCCGGATGGCAAGCCCACCGCGTTTGCGCTCGATCAGAACTACCCCAACCCGTTCAACCCGTCAACGGTTATCCGGTACGCTGTACCCAGCCGGTCGCATGTTCTCCTGACGATTCACAATACCATCGGAGAGCTGGTGACGACGCTGGTTCAGGGAGAGCGGGAGACCGGGTACTACGAAGTCAGGTTTGATGGGAAGGGGCTCTCCAGCGGCGTCTATTTCTACAGGATGCAGGCCGGGAGTTTTGTACAGACGAAGAAGCTCCTGCTCCTGCAGTAGGAGTTGGGCTGTCTGCGATCATCAGGTCATTCCACTATCATGAGGTCGGCAGTGAAAAAGGCATTAGTGTGCGGTGGCGGCGGATTCATCGGCGGTCATCTCGTGAAGAAACTCAAGAAGGAGGGATACTGGGTCCGGAATGTGGATATAAAGCCGCATGAGTGGTCGCCCAACGCCGCAGATGAGGTGCTCCTGCTGGACCTCCGGCTCAAGGAGGCGTGTGAGAAAGCGCTCACGCTTGACGGCGGCAAGTTTGATGAAGTGTACCAGCTCGCCGCAGACATGGGAGGCATGGGCTTCATCCATTCGGCCGAGACCGAGATCATGCACAATAGCGCCCTCATTAATATCTACATGACGGATGCCGCGGCCAGGATGGGGATTCCCCGGTATTTCTTCTCCTCTTCCGTCTGTGTGTACCGCGACATGAAGCCCGGCGAGCCGGAGATGACGGAGGCCGGAGCGATTCCGGCCCATCCCGATAATGAGTACGGCTGGGAAAAGCTCTATTCCGAACGAGTGGCCATGGCCTACGAGCGCAGGTATGGGATGCAGGTGCGCATCGCACGCTTCCAGAATTGCTACGGACCGGAAGGCACGTGGACGGGGGGCCGCGAGAAGGCCCCGGCAGCCATGTGCAGAAAAATTGCCGAGGTGGAGGATGGTGGCACGATCGAGGTGTGGGGCGACGGCTCGGCCGTTCGCTCCTACACCTATGTGAGTGACATGGTCGACGGCATCTATCTCCTCATGCATTCGGATCTCCATGGGGCAGCCAATATCGGGTGCCCTCAGTACGTGACCGTGGACGAACTGGTGCACACGGTCGCCAGGGTCTCGGGAAAACATATCTCCATCAAGCACGTTTCCGGACCCGTCGGAGTGCAGTCGCGCAATTTCTCCAACGAACGTATCTACGGCCTCGGTTGGAAACCGAAAGTCTTCCTGGAAGACGGCATCCGACATACCTATCCGTGGGTCGAAACCCAGGTGAAGGCCGCCAGGGGAACAAAGGCGGACTGAGCGTTGAGCACGCGCAAGAAGAGGGTCCTGGTCACCGGTTGTTTCGATCTGCTCCACAGCGGACATGTTGCTTTTCTGAATGAGGCTTCGCGCCACGGGGAGCTGTTCGTGGGGATCGGTTCGGATGAGAATGTGAAGAACCTGAAGGGAAGATATCCGGTCTACACCGAGTTGGAGCGCAAATACCTGCTGGAATCCCTCCGGTGCGTCGAACAGTGCACCGTGAATACCGGTTGGGGCATTCTGGATTTTCTGGAGACGCTGGACGCCATCCACCCGGACATCCTCTTTGTGAATGAAGACGGCAACTCTCCGGAAAAGGAAGAGCTCTGCCGGAAGCGGGGGATAGAGTACATTGTCAGCCGCCGCATCCCCCATGCCTCCCTCCCCGTGCGTTCCACGACTGCGCTCAGAACCGAGTGCAACATTCCGTATCGCATCGACCTTGCCGGCGGATGGCTCGACCAGCCCTTCGTCTCGAAGTACAGTCCGGGGTCGGTGCTGACCATCTCCATCGAGCCGACAATTGAGTTCAATGATCGCAGCGGCATGGCATCCAGCACGCGCCGCAATGCCATTGAGTTGTGGAAGACCGAACTCCCGGGCGGAGACCGCGAGAAACTCGCGAAGATGCTCTTCAGGTTTGAGAACCCCCCGGGGACCGAGATTATCTCGGGTTCCCAGGACGCATTGGGCATCGTGCTGCCGGGGCTGAACAAGCTGCACTACGCCGGGGGGTACTGGCCGGATCACATCCAGTCCTGCAGACAGGAAGATGTCCTGGAATGGCTTGAAAACCGTCTCTCTCTGGTTACCCTTGGTCCACGGGAAGGCGGTTTTTCCGTCCTCGCCGACACGCGTGTCGACAGCGCCTCCGCTTCCCGTCTCGCCGTGGCGGCCGACAAATGTTGGGACGCAATCCTGCAGAAGGATGCCGCGGCATTCGGCAGATGGTTCACGGAGTCTTTTGATGCCCAGGCCGCGATGTTCCCGCACATGATGGACGGCCCTGTGCGCGAGGTAATCGACATGTATCGAAACAGAGCGCTCGGCTGGAAGCTTTCGGGCGCAGGCGGGGGAGGCTATCTCATCCTTGTGTCCGAAAGCCGCATCAGTGGTACCATCCAGATCAAAATCCGCAGGCCGTGATTCGCTTCGTGGAATGCTCTCATGGAATGGAGTGACGCATGTCCTGGGTCTTCCGAACGTTTCTTCTGATCTCCGGTGTCGCATTTCCACTCTTCCTGTATGTCGCGCTGCGAATCGCCGCTTCATTTGGCGTCCTTCGCCCGACCGCCAGGCGGCGTGCACGGGAAGCAGCGTTTCTCGTTCTGGCGTGGTTATTTGCACTCCCCTTTGTCATGCTGGTGATCCGGCTTTAGGGAAATGCGTACGTTGTCCCGCGCTTCGACGCGCTCCCCGGCTGGATCAACGTGGTGAGCTTCTATCCTTTCTGGGCCTCTCTCGTTATCGTGGTCGAAATCCTCGGTCCGTTCCTT
>JADLEA010000130.1 GCA_020846365.1 Bacteroidota bacterium | reverse complement strand
CGCCGCAACGCGCCTCCGATCTCAGAAACGCAGGGCTCTTCTCCGTATCGGTGAGTCTGGACCACTGGAAGCGGGAAGAGCATGACAGAGTGCGGCGATATGAAGGCGCATTTGACACCGCCCTCAAAGCCATCGAGATCTTCAAGAACCTCGGTGATGTCCACGTGAGCGTCTCTTCGGTCCTCTCGAAAGGAATGCTCCGGGACGGCAGCGTCGAACGTTTTCTGCAGTTCGTGTCTTCGCTGGAGATTCACGAGGCCTGGCTCAGCGAGACAAAGCCCTCGCTGGAAGGAGGGGACGGCGGTGACCAGATCATCACTGATGAGGAGCGCAACCAGCTCATCGCGCTGCAGGACCGGTACAACAAGGACGGGTCGATGACCGTCAACTACCTCGGCCACTTCGAGTCGAAGGAGCACTTCGGCTGTTCTGCCGGGAACAAGATGGTCTATGTGGACGCATTCGGGCACGTCAGCCCGTGCGTCTTTACACCGATTTCGATGGGGAATGTCAACGACCGGCCAGTCCGGGACATCGTTCGAGAAATGCGAACGCTCTTCCCGACGGAAGACCGATGCTTCTGCAATACGAACTTTGATCTGATTCGCCGGTGGCATAACGAGACGGCCCCGCTTTCACGCGAGGAGACCCTGGGCATGTTGCGGGAAGTCCGCTTTGGCCCCATGTCGGGTTTCTACCGCCTCTATTACCACTGAGCATTGCAGGAAGGATGTCATGATCGCTGAGCCGAAGGTAGAGGGCGACGGAAATGCGTTGACGGCGGTGTACAGAACTGCAAGCTTGACTATGGCGGTTATATTCGCCGCGGTCGGACTTCTCTTCCTGCTTTTCAGCGACGGGGTGCTTGCATTCTTCAACCGCGTTTCGGATGCGATCGGCTTCCCCGGCGGTCCGGAACATGCAGTCGGCTTCTATCTTGGCCTCGCCGTCGGGTACATGTATCTGGTGACGGTGATCGCGTTCATGATGTGGCGTCATCCGCGTGAGCGTATCCTTCCGTTCCTGTTGACCAACGGGAAAGCCGCAACCGCCATCCTCTCCGCGGGTCTTTTCATCTTCCAGCAGCCTTTGCTCATCTACGCAACCAATGCCATCATAGATGGAGCAATCGCGGTGGGGGTCTTCATTCTGCACAGGTCATTTATGGGAAGGGTAAAGTGATTGCTCTGCTCCGGTTTGCGGCGCCATTCGTCCCGCCGTTTGTGAAGAAGCACCAGGTCAAGAACCTTCTGCGGTTGACCGCGGATGCCTTCGGCACATCTGCGCCGTCGGTTCAAGGTCTTTCGTTCGATGAAACCTTGAGGTCGTTTGCCTCGTTTACGAACGATGAAGCCGTGAGGGCAATCGGTACCGGCGAGGATATGAGTGACATCCAAGCCAGACTCTATCACGGCGCGTTCGCGTTGGGATCACAGTGCCGAAAGTGGTTCCGGATCCGGGAAGGTGACGACGTGATGACTGCGGCGCAAGTACTGTACGCATTCTGTGGCATCGACTTTCAAGGATCGAAGGACGGAGGGTTCACCATCAACCGGTGCTTTTTCAGCGAGTACTACTCAGGCGCCGTATGCAGGGTCATATCTTCTCTGGATGCGGGACTTCTGGCCGGCCTGTCGGGCGGGCGGCAGTTGTCATTCAGCGCACGCATCACCGAGGGTGCGCCGGCATGCATCGGCCTCCTGGCTGAAAGAGAGTCCATATGAAACGGGCCGTCGTTGTGGGCACGGGTGCCGGCGGGGCGACAGCCGCAAAAGAGCTCCAGGGGAACTACGACGTCACGGTGCTGGAGGCAGGGAGAGCATTCGCTCCATTCACTACCGACACCGCCCGGCTCGAAACGCTGAAGAAGACCGGGCTGCTTCTGAGCGAGAAGCTCGTTCCCTTGCTCTTCCCGGCGATGAAGATTCTGAAAACCGAAGAGAGTATGGTCCTTGTCCGCGCAGCCGGATACGGCGGGACGACGACGATCAGCACGGGCAACGCACTGAGGATGGACCGGCACTTAAGGGATATCGGGATCGATCTCGATGAGGAATTCGAGGAAATCTATCGCGAGATCCCGGTCTCGGCGGACCATCAGGGGAAATGGCACAGGATCACGCGCCGGCTCTTCGAAGTATGCCGGGGGATGAATCTGGACCCTCGACCGACGCCCAAGATGGTGGACTTCAGCAAATGTACGCGCTGTGGCAGATGCATCTTTGGATGCCGGCACGATGCCAGATGGGATAGCCGCCGGTTTCTGAAGATTGCTCTCGAGAAGGGGGCCCGACTTGTGGCGGGGTGGAAAGCACAACGCGTTGTCATGCGGAATGGTCGGGCAATCGGCGTGGACACTTCGGCGGGCCTAAGGCGCCGCTATGTGCCGGCCGATCTGGTCGTGCTGGCCGCGGGCGGCTTCTCAACTCCGGTGATTCTGCAGAACTCAGGCGTTCCCTGTGAACCATCGCTGTTTGTAGACCCGGTGTTGTGCGTGGCGGCCGAAGTGCCGGGCGCAGGACAGGACAAGGAAATACAGATGCCGTTTGTGGCGCAGCAGGACCAGTTCATTCTCTCCCCCTACTTTGATTTTCTGAGCTTCTTCTTCAACAGAAAGTGGGCGTTCCCGGCGCGCGATACCGTCAGCCTGATGGTGAAGTTGGCCGACTCGAGCACCGGCTCGGTATCCAGTAGGGGTGTCGACAAACCACTCACTGACAAAGACAGGGCTGGATTGCAGAGGGGAGTGGCGCTTTGCCGCGAGATCCTCAAGGGGATCGGCGTGCCAGAAGAGAAGATGGTCCTCGGAACGATCAACGCGGGCCACCCCGGCGGAACCCTGCCGTTGACGCGGGACGAATCCACACACCTGCACCACAAGCGACTACCGGAAAACGTATACGTTGCAGACTCAACGCTCCTTCCCTATTCACTCGGCAATCCAGTTATTCTCACCATCATAGCGCTGGCCAAGCGCGTCAGCAAAATCTGTAACCGCAACATATCTGATTTCTAGGCAGGCGTGTCGGGATGACCGATCTCTTCATTCGATTTCAGGATGTTACATTCGCATATGACAGGGCAACCCAATCCCTGATCAGTGACCTGTCAGTGCATTTTCCTCCCGGCTGGACTGGAGTCGTGGGCGCCAATGGGGTGGGGAAGAGCACCCTTTTGAAGCTTGCAACGGGACTGTTAAAGCCGCAGGAGGGACAAGTCAGTATTCCGGGACTCGCGATCTACTGTGAGCAACGGACGGACAATGTACCGGACCGATTCAGGGAACTCGTGGATGCAGCTGATGGAGCTGCTCTCAGGATCAAAGACCGATTGGCGATTCGAGATGAGTGGGTGGAGCGATGGAGCACCCTGAGTCACGGTGAACGCAAGCGGGCGCAAGTCGCAGTCGCCCTCTGGCGTCAGCCGCAGGCCCTTGCCCTGGACGAACCAACGAATCATCTTGATGAGGAGGCAAGCGAACTGCTGTTTGGTGCGCTATCGACCTTTCGCGGAGTGGGAATACTCGTGAGTCATGACAGGAAGTTCCTGGATGATTTGTGTCAACAGTGCCTCTTCGTCGATCCGCCGGAGACGGTGCTGAGGCCCGGAAACTACTCCCAGGGCCTGCAGCAGGCGCGGAAGGAAGAGATGACCAGCCGGAAACAGCATGCCCTGGCCAGGCAGGATCTGGAGAGGCTCAATCAGGAGGCAGCCAGACGAAGGGAAGCCGCTTCGCAAGCCGATCGCAAGCGGTCCAAGAGAGGATTGGCACGGAAGGACCATGATGGACGTGCGAAGATCAACCTGGCACGGGTCACAGGGAAAGACGGAGTTGCCGGGAAGAGACTCAGCCAACTCGAAGGCCGCCTGTCCAAAGCCCGTGTGAAAGTGCAGAGCATCAAGGTGAAGAAAACATTCACCCTGGGCATCTGGATGCCAGGATCAAGATCGCACCGGAATACGTTGTTCAATATTCCCGGGGGCTCCCTTTCACTTGGCGGGAGCCGGCGGCTAGAGTTCCCCGATCTCGTGATGAAACCTGATGACCGCATAGCCCTGACAGGACCGAACGGCTCCGGGAAGAGTACCCTGGTCGGGCATATCATGCGATCACTCAACCTGGAGCAGGGCCGTCTCACGTATATACCGCAGGAGATCGACCTTCACGCCTCACGCGACATCCTCCAACGCGCCAGGGCGCTTCCCGGGGAAAAACTCGGGCATATGATGATCATCGTCAGCCGCCTTGGGTCAAGGCCCCAACGACTCCTGGAAACCGACGAGCCCAGCCCCGGTGAGATCCGGAAGGTACTTCTTGCGTCCGGGATCGCCAACGTGCCACATCTCATAGTCATGGATGAGCCGACAAATCACCTGGATCTCCCGTCGATTGAATGCCTGGAAGAAGCCCTCGCCGATTGCCCCTGCGGGCTGCTTCTCGTCAGTCATGACCGGAGATTTCTGGGCGCCTTGACGAATAAATGGTGGAGCATCTCTGAGGTCGAACATGAGAGGGAAGTGTTTAGCGTGAAGACTGGATCCTCCCTGTCTTGAGGGAGAACAGAGTCCAAGGAGAGAAGGGAGCTGTGATGAACGGATTCGAGACGCTCAGTATCGAGCACATTCATGCCGGGACGCCCATGGGCGGGACCCTGGTGTATTCTCCTCAGGGGGCGACATTCCGCGTGTGGGCTCCTGCGGCCCGCGAGGTCCGCTTGTTGTGGGGCTACGTAAAAGACGGAAGCGGCGAATGGCGATCCACAAAAGCGGCGAAACTGCAGCAGAGGGACAACGGCTTCTGGGCCGGGTTCGTTCCAGGGCTGCGTGAAGGCGAACGGTACATGTATTACGTCGTCGGCCCGGTTGGAGGGACAGAAGGACTGAAACGTGACCCGTATGCGCGGAGTCTCACCTTTGATCCCGCGTGGCCTGACTGCCACTGCCAGCTTGTCGATCCTGCGGGGTTCCCGTGGCACGATGAAGGGTTCAGTCCCGCGTCTGCGCGTGATACTGTCATCTATCAACTCCACGTCGGCGTCTGGTATGTGCCGCCGGGGCGGGAAAGCGGGACGTTCCTTGACGTCGTGACGAAGTTGCCGTACCTGAAAGCTCTGGGCATAAACGCGATACAACCACTGCCTGTTGTCGAATTCCCCACCATGTTCAGTCTCGGGTACAACGGCGTCGACTACTTCTCACCCGAGTCCGACTACTGCATTGACGACGACGACCCCGCACTCACGTCCTACCTGACCGCCATCAATCAACAACTCCTCTCCGTCAATCCAGGATTCAGGACGTATAGCGCCGGCCACATGCGTGGAAGCGCGAATCAACTCAAGGTCATGATAGACATGTGTCATGTCTATGGCATCTCGGTCATCCTGGACGTTGTGTACAATCATGCCGGGGGAGATTTCGGGGACCGGAGCATCTACTTCTTCGACCGGAAACCGTACGGGGATTTCAATGACAGCCAGTATTTCACGGACCGGGGATGGGCAGGGGGGCTGGTCTTTGCGTACTGGAATGACAATGTCCGGCAATTCCTGATCGACAATGCCGTGTATTATCTCACGGAGGGTCATTGCGACGGGTTCCGTTATGATGAGGTGAGCGTCATCAAGAACGAGGGCGGGGAACACGGTTGGAGATTCTGCCGGGATATCACGGACACCTGCCGCTTTGTGAAGCCCGGCTCACTCCAGATCGGCGAGTGCTGGCCGGTTGAGGACGCGATAGTCCGGCCCACCGGTATGGGCGGTGCGGGATTTGATGCAACGCTGAACGACGGGTTGAGAGATGCGCTTCGCGATGCAGCCGGGCAGGCATCGCAGGGCGGAGCCGCGTTTGTGGACATGGACCGCATCGCACGCGAACTTGCCTCACCGGTGCTCAACGGGAAGTGGCGGGCGGTGCAGTGCGCTGAAAACCACGATATCGTTCGTACGGACAGGGGGTGGCGAATACCGAGAATCGCAGACGCCGCAGACAGCCATTCCTGGTACGCGCGCAGCCGTTCCCGCGTGGTCCTGGGGCTCACCCTCACTGCTGCCGGCATCCCTCACATCTTCATGGGGCAGGAATTTCTTGAGGACAAGCAATGGAGCGACAATCCGGATGACCCACAGAGGATCTGGTGGGAAGGGTTGACTCAAGGGAATAAACCGATGGTCGATTTCCTGAGGTTCACTCAGGAATTGCTTGGTGTCCGCGGACGGCTCAAGGGTTTGAGAGGAGATGGTCTCAATGTGATCCATGTGCACAATGAGAATCGCATCCTGGCCTTTCATCGATGGGTGCCCGGGGAAGGTCATGACGTCGTGGTCGTTGCAACTTTGAACGAATCGAACCAGTATGATTACGTGATAGGTTTTCCCGCCGGAGGGTATTGGAGGGAGGAGTTCAATAGCGACGTCTATGACAACTGGGTGAATCCCAATGGTGCGGGGAATGGGGGTGGGGTGGTAGCGTCCGGCGGTGGGATGCATGAAATGCCGGCGTCCGCGCGCATTACCATTCCGGCGAATAGCATACTGCTCTTTGCACGATAGCAATCCCTCACATCCTTTACTGAAGGAATGCACGATGAAAACGGATCCTTCGTCTTCCAACGCACAGAAAGCGTCTTTCCCGATCCACGGTCTGATTGCCCTCCTTATGACGGCGACGGGGATCCAGGTGGCGGCGCAGCCACAGTCCGGTTCCGCCCCATCGATCGACCGGAAGGTCCAGTCGATCATCATCGATTCAGTAAGCTTTGCCCTCAGGGAAGAGTACATCTTCGCCGACGTTGCCGGGAAGATGGAGGGCCTACTCCGCAAAAATCTCAAAGATGGGAAATACACAGAAATCACCGATCCCGGCGTTTTCCTCGAGAAGCTCTCTGAGGAACTCCGGTCCGTTAGCCACGACAAGCATTTGCATGTCCGGTATCTCGCGCCGGGGGCTGAGCGGGAGGAGGCGGCTGTTTCGCCGGAAGTGCAGAAACAGCGGAGGCTTGAGCGGCTCCGTGCACGGAACTTCGGGTTCCAGAAAGTTGAGATTCTCCCTGGAAATATCGGCTATCTCGACTTCCGCTTCTTTGCCCCTGCCGGAGACGGCGGCCCAACGGCGATCGCCGCGATGAACTTCATGGCCCACACAGATGCACTGATCTTCGATCTTCGCCAGAACGGCGGCGGGGAACCTTCCATGATCCAACTGATTTCAAGCTACTTGTTTGAGGAACCCATCCACCTCAACAGCTTCTACATCCGCAAGGGGGATTCGACACAACAATTCTGGACACACGCTTTTGTGGAGGGTCCGAGGATGGCGGCAATTCCCGTGTATGTTCTCACGAGCTCATTCACATTTTCGGGTGCGGAGGAGTTCAGCTATAACCTGAAAAATTTGAAGCGGGGAACGATCATCGGAGAGACGACCGGGGGAGGGGCACACCCCGTGAACGAACGTGTATTCCGGGGTCTAAACGTTGTGGTTTACGTTCCGTACGGCCGGGCGATAAATCCCGTTACGGGTACGAACTGGGAAGGGGTGGGAGTGGAACCCGATCTCAAGGTCTCCGCCGACAGGGCGTTGCTCGTGGCCCGTGCAGAAGCGTTCAAAGCGCTGATCGCGAAAGCGGAGGACCATTCGAAAAAAGGATTGTTGCAGTGGCTGCAGGACGGACTGGCCGTGGAGATGCAACCTGTCTCCGTCCCCGATTCTCTGCTGGCAAGCTATGCCGGCACGTACGGTCCGCGCTCGATTCGCTTTCGGAACGGCACATTGTATTACCAGCGGGAGGGCCGCCCTGAGTTCAGGATGATACCCATGGGGGGAGACCGGTTCATGGTTGAGACGCTGGACTATTTCCGGCTGCAATTCCGGAGGGATAGCTCGGGTGGCGTTACGGAACTCGTGGGGCAGTACGACAACGGGGACACGGACGCACATCCTCGCTCGCGGTAGAATGCGAGCCCGGAGGGCTTGACTTGTTCTCGGGGTTTTCGTATTAACGAGCTTTACCCGGCAACAGTACGCTGTCCTTATAACCCGGTATTCCGCAATGAGTATGTTCTTTGTCGCAGGAATAGGTGTCGCGGTTTTCATTGAGTTCCTGCTGATCAGCAAGAAGAACAAGTCCACACCGGATCTGATCCTGACGATGTGGATGTTCCTCATCATCGTCCATTTCTTTCTGTTGTACGTCGCCGTCACCGGAGATGCCTTCAGTTTTCCTTTTCTGCTGGGGATAGAGCAACCCCTCCCGCTCTTGCACGGTGTCTTCCTCTACCTCTACACTTCTCACCTGACAAGACAGTTGCCTGAGAACAGAAAACTTCTCCTCCTGCATTTTGTCCCGGTGGCAGTGATGTATCTTTACCTTGTGTCATTTTTTGTCCTTCCCGCAGAACAGAAAATCCAGGTGTACCGGGATCGTGGTGCAGGGTATGAGGTGTACGGAATCATCAGGCATTATGCGATCTGGCTCTCCGGCGTGGTCTATGTGATCTGGTCGGCCGTGTTGCTCCGAAGGCACAGGCACAATATACGGGACACATTCTCGGATCTGGAGAGGGTTAACCTGCAATGGCTGCATATTCTCACGTGGGGTCTGGGGGGCATATGGGTCCTGGTGATCTTCTTCCGAAGTGAGATTCTGGTACTGGCGGGCATTGTGGTATTCGTTTTTTTGATAGGGTTTTTTGGGGTACGGCAGGCAGGCATCTTTGGGTCGAGGGAATTGCCGGCGGAAGAGAACGGAGAGAACGAAGAGAAGAAAAAGTACCCCAAATCGGGCCTGACAGAAGAAGCCGCCGCCAGGCTGCACCAGGAGTTGACACAGCTCATGACGAAGGACGCACTCTACAGGAAAAGCGACCTTTCCATAGACGACCTGGCATCCAAAGTCGGGGTACATCCGAACTATCTTTCCCAGATCATCAACCAGATAGAAAAGAAGAACTTCTACGATTTCGTGAACACCTTTCGGATTGAGGAGTTCAAGCGTCAGATTTCGATGCAAAAGAATCAACAGTATACGCTCCTCTCCCTGGCGTACGATTGTGGATTCAGCTCAAAATCCTCATTTAACCGCTATTTCAAGAAGGCTACCGGCCAGACTCCCTCCGAATACGCCTCAGCACTCCCCACCTCCCAAAACAGCCCGTCGTAGCCCATCTGCGTGCCAGCCTGCAAGGTGGCACCTCTAAATGTGTGTCAGCCTTCAAGTTGAACCGGCGTCCCGGCAAGGGAGGCGTATATCTGCACCAGATACTCATTCAAACACACAATCACATATCTGGAGCACATATGAAAAACCTCTTGTTGGCGTTTATCGTGGCGGCCATGGCCGCGGTCGCACTGAGCGGGTGTGACACTGTTGAGCCGGCAGAACCCGGGATGCTGGTCCCGTTGACCGTGGATGAGGATCCCTCGCTGCCGTCCATTGTTGTGAGCGACACGAAACTGCATTCTGAGGCCTTCGGCAATCCGGCCAACCCCATGATTGTGGTCCTCCATGGAGGCCCCGGGGGAGACTACCGGAGCCTGCTCAACTGCAGCAAGCTGTCTGCTGATGGCTTCTACGTCGTTTTCTATGATCAGCGCGGTTCAGGACTCTCCCGTCGACACAATAAGGAGATCTTCACGATCCAATTGTTCATCAATGACCTGGATGCGGTTATCAAGCACTACCGGCAGAGTCCCGGCCAGAAGGTGATACTGATGGGACAGTCATGGGGAGCCATGCTGGCGACCGCCTACGTTAATCAAAACCCCGGTGTGGCGAGCGGGGTTGTGCTGGTGGAGCCGGGAGGGTTTACCTGGCCCGAGACCGAGGAGTACATGAAAAGATTGACGGATCTGGAGTTGTTCGACGAGATCACCAATGATTACCTCTACCTGGATCAGTTCCTGACAGGAGACGATCACGCAGTGCTTGACTACAAGGCCGCGCTGCGGCTTGCTGACGACTTCTCAAAAGGAAATCGAGCTGGGAATCCCGGTCCTTACCCGTTCTGGAGAGAAGGAGCGGTGTGCAGCGCCGCGGCATTCGAGTATGCTCGTGATCATTCCTTTGATTTCACCACGAATCTCCGGCAGTCCACCACGAAGGTCCTGTTCGTCTATAGTGAGCTGAACGAGGCATACGGCCCGGCACATGCCCAACTAGTGTCATCGGCGTATCCCAACGTGCAGCTGGTTCAAATCAGCGGTACGGGGCATGAGATTCCCTGCTTCGCCTGGGAGAGATTCTCTCCTGTCGTCAGGGCATATCTCAATACGATCCAATAACGCAAGAACTTTCTCGAGGGTATCGATATGAAGAACTCATTGATGTCAGCACTCGTCGTGGTAACGCTGGTCTCAACCGGCTATTCTCAGAACGTCAACTGGAGATCGTTGCGCGCAGACCAGCAGAACGTCATGCACTTCAGCTTTGGCTATGATTTTGGCGCAGCCGCCCAGGTAGGGTACAGCCGGTCCTTTACCTTGATCAGGCCGGTCGTGGTGGGATTGGACTACTCATCGCCCATGGGAAGGGATCTGGTCGATGACTTCAAAGTGAGGGTTGGAGCGCAGATCGAAATCGTACAAGTCGGCGGCTTCTCGACGACCCTTAAGATCGCATCGAATTTCAGGCGCTATGAGAATGCGCTTGTCAGAATAGCAGGTTTCGGTGCCGACTGTGCAGTCCTGGCCGGGTATTACAGGTCGACGTGGTATGCAGCCGGCGAGTTTGGATTCGATAAATCGATCGTCTCGCATTTGCGGCACTCCGATGTCATGAAAGCGAACTTTCCCGCGATCAGGGACGGATGGTATATTCCCACGGGAGGAAACTTCTATTACGGGATCCAGGGATCCAAGACCATCGGGGAGAGTCTCGATCTTTCTCTCCGGTTGGGTGCTACGAGCGCGCAGAACAGAGACGAAGATGCCCTCGTGCCCTGGTATGGTCAGCTGGGATTGGATATCAAGTTCTAGCGATCAGACGAAGATGCGCAAACCGATCGAAAGACTGGTGTCGATTGGACTCTTTATCGTGAGCCTGCTCCTGTGGGCCATTGCGATACTCCTCATGGCGCAGGAGTGATCGGCCGGAATGGAGTCTGCCGTCCGCGCAAGGAGGTCCGGGAATCCCGGACCTCCTGTGGTGTACAAATGATCCAAGCGTTTCCTGAGAGCCAATCCCGCATCCCCTTTTTTCGATTCATGGTACTACCACAAGACAAAATTGGATATATTCCAGTAGCGCAGTTTCTCAGAGTGCATGGTCAATTGCACAAGGCATCTGTGGAAATCGTGCGTTCACCTCTGTCACCACCCCGGAGCAAATACTAGGATGAGCGGATTCTTTGGCAGTGTCTCGAAATCAAGTTGTGTCCACGATGTCTTCTACGGAACGGATTACCACTCTCATCTCGGAACCAAACGTGCCGGCATGGTGGTGTACTCACCGGAAGGCGGCTTTCAACGAGCCATACACAGTCTTGAGGCAGGATACTTCAGAACCAAGTTCGAGCCTGTCCTGAACGAGTTTTCGGGGAACCTTGGCATGGGGGTCATCAGTGATTCTGAAGCCCAGCCGATTCTCCTTACCTCCCACCTGGGCCGTTTTGCAGTCGCAACGGTGAGCCGAATCAACAATATCACGGAGCTGGAAAAGCGGTGTCTCGACCAGCGGCGGACGTTCTCGGAACTGAGTCACGGGGCCATCAATCCAACCGAGCTCGTCGCGATGTTGATTGCCGAAGGGGACACCATTGTCTCGGGCATCGAGAATGTGTACGCGCTCGTGAAAGGATCGTGCTCGATGCTGATCCTCTCGGAAGACTCCATCATTGCGGCGCGTGACAAACTTGGAAGGACGCCGATCGTCATCGGGCGGAAACCCGGGGCGTATGCTGTCGCCTTCGAGACCTGTGCGTTTCCCAACATGGAGTATGAAACGGAGAAGTTTCTCGGTCCGGGAGAAATAGTCCGTATCACCGCCGAAGGGTACGAGCAGTTGCGAAAGCCGAATGCAGAGATGCAGGTGTGCGCCTTCCTCTGGGTGTACTTCGGATATCCCCCCTCTTTTTATGAGGGGATCAATGTCGATGAGTGCCGCTTCCGTTGCGGCGGAGCGCTGGCACGAAACGACACCACCGAGGCAGACTTCGTCGCGGGAGTACCGGATTCCGGCATCGGGCACGCCTACGGATACAGCAACGCCCGCGGGATACCCCTCAAGCGGCCGTACGCAAAATACACGCCCACATGGCCTCGCAGCTTCATGCCACAGAGCCAGCAGATGCGGGAGCACGTGGCGAAAATGAAGCTCATTCCGAACGAATCGGTCATCAAGGGAAAGAAGGGCATCCTTCTTGACGATTCCATCGTCCGCGGCACACAACTGAAGGACAACACGCGCGCCCTCCACGACGCGGGGATGAAAGAGGTGCATATGCGGATCGCGTGTCCGCCGCTCACCTATCCTTGCGAGTTTCTCAACTTCAGCCGCTCCAGATCGACCATGGAGCTTGCCACGCACATCGCGATCAAGGAGCTTGAGGGGAAGGTAGAGAAGGACCTGCTGGAGGGATATTCCGAGGCCGGCAACGGCAAATACCAGGCGATGGTTGATCAGATCAGAAAGCGGCTAGGTCTGACGACGTTACGCTTTCAGAAACTTCCCGATCTGGTCAACGCAATCGGACTGCCCAAGGAAAAACTCTGCACCCATTGCTGGGACGGGTCAAGTCATTTCTAGAGAGAGGGGCGTCATTTCCCGTGCAGCCGCTGCAGCACCTCTGCGGCATTCTGGTTTTCGGGATCCAAGGCAAGGCTTCTCCTGTAGTTCTCGATGGACAGGGTTGTGTCGCCGGCCGCCAGGTAGGCCTCTCCCAGGCTGTCGTACGTGTTTGCCGATTCAGGGAATGCCTGAACGTTGATCCAGAAAACGCTGACTGCCTGCTTCGCCTTGCCATCCTGCAGAAGTTCATACCCTTTTCGGTTCACACGGTCTTCGAGAAGCCGCTGTCCCTTCGTTGCCTTCGCGAGTTGGTTTGCTCCGGCCTCAGGGCCTTGTTGAATCGTAGTCTCGATGACGTTGTCCGTGAATGAACGGTTCCGTTCGTTGTCGGCGATCGGCACAACTGGTGTGTACGTCGGAAAAAAGAGAGATCTGACAATCTCGCCGCCAGCCCTCTGGAATCCGTTTGATTTATTGGTCAGGATAATGACCGTTGTATGCTCATCAACGAGCCGATAGAAATCGGCGTAGAAGATACCATTCGAGCCGTTGTGCCAGTAGGACGTGGTGTTCCGCGGGGTCTTGCGTACGTCCCACCCATACGCATAGTAAGCGGTCGAATCCTCGCCTTTTCTCAACATCGGGTGATACATTTTGGCTTTGGCGGCCTCTGAAAGTACACGATCGGTGAGGAGGGCCTGATTCCATCTGAAGAAGTCCTCGACAGTTGAGAGTATCCCGCCGTTCCCCTTCAGGTGCCAGAAGGGACCGTCTGCATCCCACTGTTTCTCTGTGGGTTTCCCCCATGCGCGATCATCGTTGCGGTACCCTGTTGCGATGAGGGCATCGTCGAAGTCGGGCCGCTTGTAACCCGTCTGTTCCATCCCGGCGGGGTGCCAGAGGTTCTGGTACAGAAACTTCTCGTACGGCATGCCGGAGACCTTTTCGACTATCATGCCCAGGAGGCTGTACCCGATGTTCGAATACGAGAAGGCGGTGCCGGGCGGGAATCTGAGGGGACTCCGCATGAGTGAGTCTACGAAAGTTGCTTCGGTGATCTTTTCGTAGTCTCCGCCGAGGTTGCTTCTAAGGCCCGAAGAGTGTCTCAGGAGCTGATGGATCGTGATCTCGGACTTGTCAGGTGGGACGTTCTTGAAATACTTCGGCAACCTGTCTTCGGTCGACACCTTCCCCTGCATCTCCAGCTTCATGATTGCGGCTGCGGTGAATTGCTTGGTGATCGAGCCGATGTCGAAGATCGTTCGTGCGGAGTTCTTCCGTCTGTTCTGGACGTCGCTATACCCGTACCCCTGTGAGATGACGACCTTTCCCTGGAATTCGACGAGGACTGTCCCCGAGAACCCCTCGTGTTCCAGCGTGTCAAGGTATGCACGCACGGTGGCGACGGTTTCCCCCTGGTCCATACGGGGGGCATCAGGAAAACCGTGTCCACATTCGCAAAGCAACAGGAGTCCGAACAGGATAGCGAAGTATCTCATGATGGACGTATTCCTTATCTGGTGGTGTTTAAGGTCAGCGAAAGTATGTACTTTCCGTGCCAGATTCAACTCCCGCTCCCCCTAGTGGAGCAGGATCAACGTTCTCGCTTCTCTGTACTGTCCCGCCGTCATGCGATACACATACACGCCACTGGCAAGTCCGGTTCCATCGAAGCGCACGCTGTGAACACCGGCATCGACTTCTGCATCGACAAGCGTGTGAACACGCTGGCCCAGGGTGTTGCATATCTCGAGGAGTATTCTGGTATGGAACGGTACTGCATAGCGGATCGTGGTGTGGGGGTTGAACGGATTCGGATAATTCTGGTGCAGGGCGAACTGTTCCGGGAACCGGGTGTTCAATGGTGAAGGTACTCCGTCCGGCCCGTCCGGGTCGGTTCCGGTGTTCATCCAGGTCAGGATGCGGGCGTGCTCCCAATCTCGCTGCGTGCGCCACACTGCGTATTGGTCAGGGAACCAACGATACAGATCGCCAAGGGGAAACCCGCCCATGCCCGCGGAGAGAAGAACGGGGTTTGTGTACGAAAGGTCTTCCTGCATGGGCCATTCCTGATCGAATGATTTCTCCGGCGCGTATGCCCATGGAGTGTCGGAACAGCACCACCATTTCATCTCCAGAAACCTTGTGAGGGCATCGTAGTTTGTGGGGGGAAGAAGGAATCCCGGATCCGTGGAATCCAACAGGTGCGCACGGTTGATGTACGGGAAAAGCTTTGTTCCGTTCGCTGTGGAATCAAAGAACGCCAGCGTCTTCTGATTCAGCATCGGCAGCGGAACCGGGACCCAATCCGGATGCCCATCAATGCGCGCCTGGACACTACCGGGGTTATTGTACATCCAGTCGCGCACCCACTGCTCTGTGAAGTAGCTGCTGTTTGCGAAGAGAATGCGCCGGTCTTGTTCCGTGAAGGGTACGGAGAACCCAAAATTGGCGATGCTGTCGATGTACAGGGTTCCGCTGTAGGATCCGTCCGAATTCACGGGCACGTTCCCGAAGAGCCAGGTGTTCACGAAAATGGAATTCGTGATCGAGAGTTTGTGCCACCACCCGGACTGCAGAGGAAACATGATGATGTTCAGGAACGTGCAGTGGTTGAAATGGACGTTGTCCCCGTACTCTCCTCCCTCCTGGTTATACACATAGCCGCAATTTGCGAAGGTGCAGTTCTCGAAGAGGAGCGAATCGATGTGCCAGCCCTGGCTCGCGTAAGGGAAGGACACCGCGCGTCCGTAATACCGGTAATGTTGGTCCGCGCAATTCTTGAAGTAGCAGTTCCGGAATGTTCCACGGAAATGCCTGGCGGTCACATCCACCGCTCCGCTGCCGTCCAGGGTGACCGCGGCAAGATCGAAGATCACGTTTTCGAATGTCGCGCGTTGTCCGTTGATGGTATCCGGGCTTTCCATGATCTGGACCCGGGCGCCCACCTGTTCGCGCGCAGTGTTTCCATACAGCAGCCACACATTTTGCAGCACGATTTCTCCCTGGCTGCGGAAGGTGACCAGAGAATCCTCCGTGGGGAAGTTTTGCGAGAGAAGGATTTGAGGGGGCGCACTCTGTTGAGTGTTTCCTGGTTCCGGCGCGATGATTGTCAGTGTTTCTCCCAGGAGGACGTTGATTGTGCCGGTGAGAACATAGGAGCCGAATGGCTCGAGGAGGAAGACTGTTGTGGAGAGTTTTCCCGCGGTGCGAGCGGCTGCCACAGCGGCATTCAGCGTTCCTTCGGTGGGGAATTCAGAAGGAACCCTCACGGTATCCACTTGTGCGAGGGTCAGGGCCGGGAGCAGGATAGAGAGCATTGCAGCGATGGCTGGAAAGTGCCGAAGTGTGGAGGCGGCGCGCCGTTTGGATTTCTCTTTCCTCAATCGCTCCTTGTGGGTCAGCGATGAAATGGTTTCCGTATTCAAACCTCCTCCGTGCGGATACGAGTCGGTTCATGATAGGATCCGAGGGGACTGTCGCGTCCGTCGCCTTCGGAACTTACAGCGGGTGGTGGGAACAGATCACGGTAGCAATCTAGGGTTAATGGAGGTTCTGGTCAAGCCGCATTCGAGAACCCAGAATCCTCTGTCAGGGAGACCCGAGGCGTATCCCTTCCCCCCTAACATACCGGTCGGGAATTGTCACCGGCAGCTTTCCCGAGATACTACTCCGTCCGGTGATTGCCCGGGCGATCGACCACTCCGCCCGGAACGTCCCGTTATATGGGGTGAGTACCGCCGCTGTTGCAGGGAGTTTCCCCAACACGTAGGGATCTCCGAATGCAACGAGGATGACGGGGAGCCGCATCTGGTCGAGGTTCGCGAGGAAACGCTCCAGTGGTGCAGAGAACCGCCGATCACCCTTCCATGCCTCGACGGAAAGGTAGATCCCAACGAGCATAATGTCGTTCTTGCCGGTGAGGGCCGCGAGGCGATCAAGCACCTCGGCCCCCGTCTGGTTCGAGAGACGGACCAGATCGGTCCACTCGACGAATCCCTCGAGTTCCGAAAGTAGATCGATGCCGAGAGCCGTGGACGGTTCTTCGGAGGCCGT
>JADLEA010000129.1 GCA_020846365.1 Bacteroidota bacterium | reverse complement strand
AATGATGTGGAGCGTGTGGTCGTCAAGGTGCACATTACCGGCCCCCGCTCATCCGCCCAGCTCACCATGTCCATGACCATCGACGGAGTGGATTACTACGCGTACAACGGATTGAAGTCCAACGATGTGCAATCGGACGCGCTTGGCTTCATCATTTACGGGTCGTTCCCGCTCACCTCGGCGGAAAGGGGGGCGGTCCCGGAAGAGCTTCAGAAAACTCTGGGGAGATCCCTTCTGACCGGAGCGTCGTCGTTGCTCACGGGGACGCTTTCCGAATTTCTCCGTACACAGACAGGGGTCATACAATCGGTGGAGCTTGACTTCAACACGACAACGGGCGAGAGGCAATCAGCGGACATCCGGCTGAGCGGCACGGCCTGGAGCGGCTACTGGCGGTACGGAGGCCAGATCCTGGACGACCCCCTGGGCAATGCCAATTTCAGCGTCTTGTATTCGTTCGGCAGCATCTTCAACAACCCTTCCCTCCGCAACCTGATGATGGAATTGGAGAGCAAGGTGGAACGCGGGACCTACGGTCAGGCAACGGATTTGCGGCGAACAAATTCCGCACGCCTGTTCTACCGTTTCTCTTTTTAACACTCTCCTCAGGAATACTCGTGCGTGACCTCAAGAAAAGCGTGCTCGGCTACTTTGCCGGGCATCCCCGTGCCAAAACAACCGTGAAAGATCTGGCACGCCGGATGAAAATCTCCGGCAAAGAACAATTCCGAACTCTGCGATCGCTCATCGAACAACTGGAGCAGTCGGGCGTGATTGCGGCGGATGACAGAGGCCGCTTCAGCTACGTCAAGAACCGGAAACGCTCGGGGCATCATGTGCCGCGCACGGCATCAGGACGGCTCAGCATTACGCGGCGGGGACTGGGCTTCGTGAAGGCGGAGGGATGGGACCAGGATATCCGCATTGCTCCCCGATTCCTCCATGCCGCGCTCTCGGGCGATCTTGTCGAAGTGGCGTTGTTTGCAGCGCCCCGTACTCATCGCCGGGACGAAGGACCGGAGGGAGAAGTCGTGCGCGTGCTGGAACGCACCATCACCCGCGTCACCGGACGCCTGGAGATGCGCAAAGACTTTGCCATTGTCATCCCCGACGACGAGCGCATCCCGCGGGATGTCTACGTGACCCTCGGTGAGGCGCGCAAGGCCCGACCAGGCGACAAGGTGGTGGTAGAACTCGAACCATGGGAAGACGAGCACCTGAATCCGGAAGGGGTGATCGTGGAAGTTCTTGGGCCCTCAGGTGACGCGCGTGTTGAGGTGCTCGGCGTGGCGCGGAGTTTCGGTCTTCCGCCTGCTTTTCCGTCCTCTGTGGAGGAGGCGGCCGCCCGGCTCCCCGGAACGATTCCGTCGGAAGAACTCCAGCGCCGCATGGACCTGCGCTCCGCTGTCTGTGTAACGATCGATCCAGAGGACGCAAAGGATTTTGACGATGCGTTGTCGTGCGAAGACCTCGGCAACGGCCGGTACCGCTTGGGCGTACATATCGCGGACGTCAGCTACTACGTCCGGGAAGGATCGGATCTGGATGGCGAGGCCTACGGGCGCGGCACGAGCGTCTACCTCGTGAACGAAGTGGTGCCGATGCTGCCGGAGCGGCTCTCTAACGATCTGTGCAGCCTTCGTCCCTCGACCGACCGGCTGACGTACAGCGCGTTGATGGAGGTGACAAAGGACGGCAAGGTCGAGGACTATCAGTTTGCGCGATCGGTCATTCATAGCAAACGGCGCTTCAGCTATGAAGAGGTGCAGGAGATCCTGGACAGGGGAAAAGGTGAACATGCGGAGCTGCTGCTGCGCCTGAACGCCCTGGCAAAACAGCTCTACAAGCGGCGCCGGAAGTCCGGCAGCCTGGACTTCGACACGGCGGAGGCGAAATTCCGATTCGACGCCCAGGGGCTTCCCGTTCAGATCCTCAAGAAGGTCCGCCTCGACGCCCATCGCCTGGTGGAAGAGTGCATGCTGCTGGCAAACAAGATGGTGGCGCAACACGTTTCCCGGCTGAAAGCCGGCGGCCAATCCCTGCCCTTCGTGTACCGTGTCCATGACCTTCCGAATCCGGACCGGTTGCAGGACCTGGGAACCTTCGTGAAGCAGTTTGGATTCTCGCTGGATGTGAAAAACGGTGTCCCGACACGCCAGCTTCAGAAGCTTCTCGACGACGTGAGGGGAACAGAGGTCGAAGACGTTATTCATGAGGTGGCCTTGCGATCGATGGCAAAGGCCGTCTATTCGGAGAAGAACATCGGTCACTATGGCCTGGGTTTCCGTCACTACACCCATTTTACATCGCCGATTCGCCGGTATCCCGATCTGATCGTGCACCGGCTGCTCTCAGAATATGCCGCGACCCCGGCGGCCGACCGGCTCTCCCATTTTCAGAGGACTTTGCCGGACGTGGCGCGGCAATCATCCGACCGCGAACGCGTCGCCGTGGAGGCGGAAAGGGCTTCGGTCAAGGTGATGCAGATGGAGTACATGAAACGCCACATCGGCGATGAGTTCGAAGGAGTGATAACGGGCGTCACGGATTTCGGGCTGTTTGTGGAACTGCACGACTTGCTGGTCCAGGGACTGGTCCATGTGCGGGATCTGGACGATGATTACTATCTCTTTGATGAGCGGCAGTACGCCCTCCGGGGGCGTTCGAGGGGGCGTCAATACCGGCTCGGCGATCACGTGCGTGTCCGCACCCTCTCCGTGAATGCCGAATCCAGAGAGCTGAACCTGGCGCTGGTGGCAGACGCGGGCAGAACCTTTTGACATGCCGTGGGGTTTTGTATATTATGACGAGAAGCAAAAGAGGCCAGAATATGAAGGTGAACGCAAGGTTTTTCCTGGGTGCAGCAGTCCTGACGGTACTCCTGGCAACCTCTGCGGCTGCGCAAATGGATTCCTTCGGCAAGAACAAGGTCCAGTATCGCAATTTCGCATGGTCCTTTATCCAGACCGATCACTTCGACATCTATTTCACCAATGATGGCCACCATCTGGCCCAATTTACCGCAGTCGCTGCCGAATCCGCGTATGCGTCCATGAGCCGTCTCTTCCGGTATCAGCTCGTCAATCGCGTTCCGCTGATCGTCTACAACTCGCACAACGAGTTTCAGCAGACCAATGTCATCAGCGAGTACATGGAAGAAGGCATCGGCGGCGTTACGGAGCTCTTCAAGAACCGCGTGGTAGTGCCGTTCGAGGGGGATTATCGCAAGTTCCGGCACGTCATACATCATGAGCTTGTGCACGCCGTCATGAACGACATGTTCTACGGCGGCAGCATTCAGTCGATTATCTCCAACAACATTACCCTGCAGCTGCCTCTCTGGTTCAGCGAGGGTCTGGCGGAATTCGAAGCCCTCCGGTGGGACACGGATTCCGACATGTTTCTCCGGGACGCCACGGTGCACGAGTACCTTCCCCCGATCAAGCAGCTCTACGGCTATTTTGCCTACCGCGGCGGTCAGTCAGTCTTTTACTATATCGCGAACAAGTACGGTGAGCAGAAGATCGGCGAGTTGTTGAACAAGATCAAAAGCACCCGCAGCGTGGAGACCGGCCTCCGGAATTCCATCGGCTTGAGCCTTGAAGAGCTCTCGGAGCGGTGGGAGAAAGAGCAGAAGGTCATGTACTGGCCGGATATTGCCAAACGGGAAGACCCGACGGATTTTGCACGGCGGCTGACCGAGCACAGGAAGGAAGGGGGCTTCTATAATACCAGCCCCGCCATTTCTCCGCAGGGAGACAAGATCGCCTTCATCTCCAACCGTCACGATTTCTTCGATGTCTTCGTCATGAACGCGGTGGACGGCTCGGACCTAGACAAGCTCATCGACGGGCAGCAAACCAACAACTTCGAAGAGCTCCATCTGCTCACCCCCGGCATCAGCTGGTCTCCGGATGGCAAACGTCTCGCCATCGCGACGAAAGCGGGTGAGCGGGATGCGATCATCCTCGTGGACGTGAAGTCAGGGGATACGGAGAAGCTCACCTTCGAACTTGACGGCATCTTCTCAGTGGACTGGTCACCGAAAGGCGACCGTATCGCGTTTGTGGGGAACACATCCAGGCAATCGGACATCTACGTGTTCGATCTGAACACGCGTGAGTTGAAAAACCTGACCGATGACATTTTCAGCGACGAACAGCCGGCATGGTCGCACGATGGGACCGAGATCTACTTCTCGTCGGACCGTTCCGCTACGGGTGGGCTTGAGCCCGCGACCCTCACGGAGTTCCTGGAGCACCAGCTGGATCTGTACAGCGTGGACCTTTCGACGCGCGCGGTGCGGAAGCTTACCAGCTGGGACAACTGCGACGAAACCTCACCGGTGGGATCTCCCGACGGCAAGAAAGTGCTGTTTGTCTCTGACCGGAACGGCATCAACAACGTCTACGAGCTCACGCTTGAGACCGGAGCGATCCGACCGTTGACCAATTCGCTCAGCGGGGTCTATCAGCTCTCTCTCTCCCGCGACGGATCCAAACTCGCGTTCTCGTCGTTGAGCCATTCGGGTTTCGATATTTTCCTCATGCGCAGTCCGTTTGAGCGGGACATCAAGGTGGCGGAACTGGAGCCCACCATTTTCCGGAGCGAGAAGAGGATTCCAACCGTGGTTCCCGATTCCGGTGCCGTTGCCGCGGCGGAGCCCGCAGAAGCGGCGGAGGATACCACCAATCTGTACGGCAAGGATATCCAGCTGGATTTCTCGAATTATGTGTTCTCCGACAAGATGGATGAGACGATCCCCAGGGATTCCATGATGGCCCATCTCCCCCGGATCGCCGGCAACCTGGATGATGAAGGGCAGTACAAAGTGAACAAGTACAAGCTGAACTTCACCCCGGACATCATCTATGGGAACGCCGGCTATGACACCTTCTACGGCGTCACGGGTTCCACGATCATGGCGTTCAGCGATCTTCTCGGCGACCATCAGATTGTCTTTGCCACGAACCTCCTTCTGGACCTGAAAAACAGCGACTATGCGTTGCAGTACTACTATCTTCCGAACCGGATGGACTTCGGCATCGGTGGATTCCACAGCGCGCGATTTGTGATCGTGAATGACATCTACGGCGGCAGTCTGTACAGGTTCCGCACATACGGCGCGGCTCTCCAGGCCCTCTATCCTTTCGACCGCTTCCGCCGTGTGGAGTTCGGACTGAGCTGGTTCAGCATTTCCCGGGACAATCTGGATCAGACCAGCGACCCGTCGCAGTCACGGAATGTCATCGTTCCGAGCGTGAGCTACACGCACGACACGTCGTTGTGGGGCCTGCTCAATCCGATCGCGGGGACGCGGTACCGGTTCGATCTCTACGGGACGCCCAAGATCGGCGCCAACGGGCTGAATTTTGTGAACATCACGGGAGACTACCGGCACTACGTGCGCCTGGGGCGGAGCTACAGCATCGGTCTGCGTCTGGCGGGCGGAGCGAGTTTCGGAAAGAACCCCCAGAAGTTCATCGTGGGAGGGGTGGACAACTGGATCAATCACACGTTCGAAGGGGGATACATTCCTCTGGAGAACGCAGAGGATTACATCTTCCTGCAGACCGGGTTGCCGTTGCGCGGATACAATTACAACGCGGCATTCGGGTCAAAGTACGCATTGTTCAATTTCGAGCTGCGGTATCCCTTGCTGGCGTTTCTGCAGGCCGGACCGCTGCCGTTAGGTCTGCAGAGTCTGGGCGGCGTCATGTTTTTTGATGTGGGGAGCGCCTGGAACAGGGAGCGCGAGTTTGTTGCCTTCACCAAGGATGAGCAGGGGAACACCGTCACGCGCGACCTCTTGATGGGAATGGGCACCGGGGCGCGGGTCTTCTTCCTGGCTTTTCTGGTACGGTTTGATGTTGCATGGGCCTGGAACTACGATAACTTCTCCGTGCCCAAGTACTACTTCTCCCTGGGGTACGACTTCTAGCGCTCGTTCCAACGGCCGGAACAGTGACGAACTGTACAGTCCGTCTATTGGTACGGCACTAGCATAGCGTCGTGACAGAGTTTCTGGTGCGTGTGATTGTCAGAGAGCTCCGGCGGGGGCAACCGCCCTCGCCAGGGGGAAGGAGCATCAGTTGATGGGCAATTGCACGGTGAACACCGAACCTTTCTGAGGTTCGCTGGAGACCGTTATCGTGCCGCGGTGCAGCTCGGCGATCCACTTCGCGATCGAAAGCCCCAGACCTGTCCCTCCCAGCTCGCGCGAGCGGGCTTTGTCCACCCTGTAGAACCTGTCAAAGATCTTTGCGATGTCTTCCGGCGGGATGCCGATGCCGGAATCTTCGACGCGGAACACCGCGGTGCCGTTCTGTTTCTCCATCGAGAGCGCGACCGTCCCGCCCTCCGGTGTGTATTTGATCGCGTTGTCGATCAGGTTCAGGAAGAGCTGGCGCAGCCGTGTCCGGTCGCCCACAAGCGTGATCGGCGTGTTGACCTTCAGCGATACCGCAATATTCTTCCCTCCCGCAAGGATCGTGCTGTCTTCATACAATTCCTCCACCAGTCCGTTGAGTTCCACTTCCGAGAAATCTGCGGTCGCGAGCCCCTGTTCGGCCTTTGCGAGCGTGAGAAGGTTGTTGATGATAGACGTGAGGCGCAGGATTTCCTCGAGGGTGCTTTCGAGCACCCGGCGGTACTCTTCGGGTGATTTCTTGCTCCGCAGCGCGAGTTCAATTTCCCCCCTGATGACAGTGAGAGGGGTCCGGAGTTCGTGGGACGCGTCGGCGGAGAACTGCCGCACCTGCGCAAACGACGCATGCAGCCGGCCGATCATATCGTTGATGGTAGTGATGAGGCGTCCGATCTCATCGTCGGGACTCCGGACGGGGATGGTCTGGTCCAGGTTTTGTGCGGTGATGGTTCGTGCACGGGTGGTCACTTCATCCACGGGCTGCAGCGACTTCTTTGCGAGGGCCAGTCCGCCGACGATGGACAATGCGACGGCGATCGGAATGAGGACAAGAAGGATGACAAACAGGTTGTCCAGCAATTCCCGCAGGTCTGCGATCGGATAACCGACGTAGTAGGTAAAGTTCCTGTCGCGTGTAGCGGCGATGCGCACCGGATCACCGTTGAGATAGACGGTGGTCAGGAGGATGCTGTTGGCGTGTATCGTGTCGGTCACCACCAGGCTGTCCGTGCCCAGACTATAGGAGCGATGCAGGATCGTCCCGCGGCGGTCGCTGAACTGGAAGTACGTTTTCTTGGTGTTCTGCAGGCTATGCCGGAAGATCTGGTTCCAGATCTCGTCGGATTCTTCCGCGGTGCTGTCTTCGCCCGTGAGCTCCTGGGAGGCGGGCCGGCGGGCTTTCTTTCCGAGAATGATGTCGATGGATCTCTTGCCCGGCTTGATCTTGCTGGCCTGGGGCTGGATGAAGTCGCGCATCCAGCGCGCCTCGGCGCGCAGGGAGAGGTCCAGGTTTTCTTCCAGGGTCTCACCGGTGAAGTAATACGCGAGCACACCGAACAGGACAAGCGTGGAAAGGAGGAGCAGGGTGTACCAGAGGGTGAGGCGCGTGCGCACGGAGCGAAAAATGAAAGCCATCGGATCAGTCCTCCTTCATCACATACCCGACTCCCCGAACCGTATGGATTAGTTTCTTCTCGAAGCCGGTGTCCACCTTATTGCGCAGGTGGTTGATGTACACGTCGATCAGGTTCGTCCCGGTATCGAAATGATAGTCCCAGATGTGCTCAGCGATGATCGTGCGGCTCAGCACGCGATCCTTGTTGCGCAGGAAGAACTCCAGCAGCGCGTATTCCTTGGCCGTCAGCTCGATGACACGGTCAGCGCGCCGGGCCTTGTGGGACACGGTATCGAGGACGAGGTCGCCCAGCGACAGCACCGTCGTCTTTTCCTGTGCGCCCCGGCGGAGGAGCGAACGGAGACGGGCAAGCAACTCGGCAAAGGCAAACGGCTTCGTGAGATAGTCATCGGCTCCGCTGTCGAGCCCCGCGACCTTCTCTTCCGTTGAAGTCTTTGCCGTGAGCATGAGGATCGGTGTCGACTTCTTGAGCGCCCGCAGCTCCCGCGTGAACGCGATGCCGTCTTTGGTGGGAAGCATCACGTCCAGGACGATCGCGTCGTACTTCTCGCTCTCGGCCATGGTGAGGCCTTGCTGTCCGTCGTGGACGACATCAACGGAGTAGTGTTCCTCCTCAAGACCCTGCTGAATGAAGCGGGCCACTTTCTTTTCGTCTTCAACGACAAGAATGCGCATGCCAAAAGTTAGGAGATTTTCACACGAGTTGCAAAAGCGGCATTCCGGGGGCGGGCGAGGGGCCGGTTGTATTGCTATCCAACACGGTTTTGTCTATATTTTGTGCATTCCAACTCGACAGAGCCGCCTATGCGCCACATACTGCTGTGTGTTTCCCTCTTTCTGTTTTCCGGGTGCATTCAGGGAATCGCCGTCTCCACCGTAGGAGGAATCGTGGACGACGGATTCACTGCTATCACGGAGGAATCCGATCTGGATTTCGCCGAGAAAGCGCTTCCGGGGAACATCAAGCTCCTGGAAGTCATGCTCAAGAGCGATCCGGACAACGTCAGGATGCTTGTGCTGACAAGCCAGGGATACAGCAGTTACGCGTTGGCATATCTTGAAGACTCGCTCCAGGATCGTGCCCGCGACTTCTACGCGCGCGGCCGGGATTACGGTCTGCGCGTCTTGCGGCAGGACAACGACCTGGCGAAGGCACTGGACGGCACGGTGGATGATCTGAAAGCAGTGCTGGAGCGAAAAGGCAAGGACCTTGTGCCCGGGGCGTTCTGGACGGCGTTCGGATGGGGGAGTTTCATTCAGCTCAGCCTGGACAACCCCGATGCCATCGGCGACCTGCCCCGTGCGGAGGCGTTGATGGAGTTTGTAGTGCGGCATGATTCTGCGTACTACTATGGCGGCGCGCATGTCTTCCTTGGTACCCTCTACGGCAGCAGACCCAAGATCCTGGGCGGCAACATCGACCTGGCCCGGAAGCACTTCGAAAGCGCCCTGCGCATCAACGGCGGGAAGTTCCTCATGACCTACGTCTACCAGGCAAAATCTGTCGCCGTGCAGACGCTTGACGAGGAGCTCTTTGATACCTGTCTGCGCAAGGTGCAGGAGACATCGCTGGATATCCTCCCTGAATTCCGCCTCGCGAACGCCATTGCAAAACACAAGGCGCAGTTGCTGCTCTCCCGCCGTGCTGATCTCTTCTGACATGAAAGGAACTGAAGTGTGAAGGCCTTATCCACAACCATGGTTGCAGCCTGTCTGTGCGTCATGATGCTCACGCTGACGCCGGCAGCGCCTGCGCAGGAATACGTCATCAAGTTTGCCAGCCTCGCCACCGAAGGGAGCACCTGGCTGAACGTCATGCGGGAGTATGATGCGGCGGTCAGGAAGGAGAGCGGCGGTCGGCTCGGCTTCAGGATCTATGCCGGCGGCGTGCAGGGCGAAGACAAGGACGTCATGCGCAAAATCCGGCTGGGGCAACTCCATAGCGCCGGCATTACCGGAGTCGGCATCGGGGAGATCTCACCAAAACTCCGGATTCACGACGCGCCGTTTTTGTTCGAGAACTATGCCGAAGTGGATCATTTCCTCAAGACCTTCGAGCAGGAACTGAACCAGGAGTTCGTCAAGAACGACTATGTCCTCCTCGGCTGGGCGGAGGTGGGCTTCGTGTACGTGCTTACCAATACGCCGGTGCGCTCCGTGAAAGACATGAACGGCGTCAAGATGTGGTCGTGGGAAGGAGACCAGATCGCCGAGGCCGCATTCCGGGCGCTCGGGATTAGTCCGATTCCGCTTTCGGTGGTGGACGTGCTGACGTCCCTGCAAACGGGGTTGATCAACGGCGCGTACACCTCACCGCTGGCCGCCGTGGCGCTGCAGTGGAATACCCGCGTCAAGTACATGTTGAACGTGCCTCTCGCCGATGCCTCAGGGGCCGTGGTCGTGTCCAAGAAGAAGTTCGACACCCTTCCTCCCGATCTGCAGGAAATCCTTCTGCGGAACGGCAAGAAATACATGGCCGAGCTGACGAAGAAAAGCCGGGACGAAAACGCCGCGGCGATCCAGACCATGAAGCGCAACGGCATTCAGATTGTCGAGGTGAAGGACCCGGCGATGCTCAAGGACTTTGCGCTCACGGGAAGAAAAGCGCGGCAGTCGCTGGTGGGAAAACTGTTTGACCAGGACTTCGTGAACCGGGTGGAAAAGTCCATTGCGGACTTCCGGGCGACATCGGGCGGCGGCAAGAAATGAAGCTCGTCGCACGCCTTGACCGCACCCTTGCCCGGGCCGAGACCGTCCTTCTGGTGATCTT
>JADLEA010000128.1 GCA_020846365.1 Bacteroidota bacterium | reverse complement strand
GGGAGGGTTTGGAGAGGATGAGCCCCGAATCCCGGTCGTAAATGTTGATGGGGTAAGTGATGAAGAGATGGTCCTTGGCGCGCGTGCAGGCCACGTACATCAGGCGGCGTTCTTCTTCCATATCTTCTTCGCTCATCGCGGCGCGCGTTGTTGGGAAGCGGCCGTCGAGCGCGTAGATCACAAACACCGAATTCCACTCCAGCCCTTTCGCGCTGTGGATCGTGGAGAGGATTAGCTTTTCATCCTCGGCATCCGGCGGGGTGAGATCCGCCACGCTTTCGCTGGCCGGTTCGAGGCTCAGATCGGTGAGGAATGTGCCGAGCGAGCGGTAGCGTTCCGCGATCTGCTGGAACATCTCCAGGTCCTTCCGGCGCTTGTTGAAGTCGTCGTACCGGCGGTTGAAGATGGGCTCGTAGTATTGAAGGAGCTGCTGGATCTTCTCAGCCGGTGCGAGGTGAGCAGGGGAGACATCTTTGAGCGCAGAAAACAGATCCCGCACCTTCCCGGGATAGCTGTTGAAACGGGACCAGAACGCCGGCAGCGTCGTGTCGGTCGCGTCCTGCTCGGCCGAGACGCGCCGGGAGACGATATCCTCGATGACCTTCTCCGCTGTGCGGGGACCCACGCCGTCCACAAGGAGGAGGATACGGTTCCATGCGACGGCATCGCGCGGGTTTTCCAGGACGCGCAGGTACGCCACCATGTCCTTGATATGCGCTGTCTCGATGAATTTAAACCCGCCGAATTTTACAAACGGGATGTTCGCCTTGTTCAATTCGATTTCGAGGTCGAAGGAGAGGTAGCTGGACCGGAAGAGGACGGCCATATCCTGGAGGGGGATGCCCTGTTCCCGGAGCTCGAGGACTTTCTGTATGACGAAGCGGGACTGGAGGTTCTCGGTCTGGGCCACCACGATGCTCGGCAGCTCGCCTCCCGGCCGCGCGGTGAAGAGTTCCTTGCTATATTTGTGGCGTTTGGACATGCGGCTCAGTCTGACGGACCCGTTCCCGGCACCAATGGCCTGGCCTGGATGCGGATCGGATTCACGGGGTAGTTCCTCCATAGGTGCGTGACACCGCGGCGATATGTTCCGGAGTTGTCCCGCAGCATCCTCCAACGATTTGCGCTCCTTGTTGCACCCACTCCTTTGCAAGCCGGCCATATTCTTCGGCGCCGATGTCCTCGATGAGCTCCTCGCTTCGTTCCTCCCCCGGTCTGCCGGCGTTCCCATAGGCGGCGAGGCAAAAGCCGCCATGGTGTCCCTGCTTTGCATGTGCGGGTCCTTCGACGCTGTAGCCGTGCTTTTTCAGCACGCGTTTGAGTTCCGCGAGGGGAAACGCAATCGAGCGGGCAGGGACGCAGTTCACGCTGTAGCCGGCCGGTCTCAGCGGGAGGGTAGCGCTGACTGCGTCCTCGATGCTCTCACCGCTGTAGAGCGTATCGTTCGGCGTACAGAGGAGGCTCAGCAGCACTTCCTTCCCGGTGCTCTGGGCCGCCGCGCAGGCATAGGTGGCTTCCCGTACCGTGCCGAATGTTTCAAGGAGGATGAAGTCCACACCGGCATCGGCCAGGCGGCGCGCCTGCTCCGTATGCTCAGTCTGCAGCGAACTGTCAGGGGGAACCAGATCGGGGCGGTAGCAGTCTTCGAGAGGCGCGATTGAGCCCGCGACCAGAATCGTGCGGTCGGGATAGAACGCGCGTGCAGCGTGCGCGAGACTTACCGCCCGCCGGGTCAACTCTTCGGAGCGGTCGATGATCCCTGTGCGGCGGAATGTACGGGCGGTAGTGCGAAACGTATTGGTCGTGATGATGTCCGCCCCGGCCTCCAGGTAGTCTCTGTGGATCTGTAAGACCACTTCCGCCGAATCTGTCAGGGCCCGGGCAGACCAGAGCGGCAGACCGGTATTCAGTCCGCGCCGCTGGAGCTCCGTGCCCATGGCACCGTCCAGGATGAGCGGCCGGTGATGTGCGAGAAGTGCCGATAACGGACCAGGAGTCATTCCCGTGCCCTCCGTAAAATCTCGTTTGTGAGATTCAGGATCGGTTGCGTGCTCCGGTAGTTCTCTTCAAGCTTGATGATGGTGCAGCCGGGATACTGTTCCGGGAAATCCAGAATGTTCTGCACCGTGGCTCCGCGGAATGCGTAGATCGCCTGTGCATCATCTCCCACCACCATCACGTTGCCGTTTTTCTGGCCGAGGAGCCAGATGATTTCGGCCTGGACCCGGTTGGTATCCTGGTATTCGTCCACCATGATGTACTTGTAACGATCGGCCAGTGTCAACCGCACCCGCTCGTGGTCGCGCAGGAGCGTCCGCAGGTGCACCAGCAGATCGTCATAGTCCATCAGGTTGTGGCCGGCCTTGTACTCATCGTACAGCTTGTGAAGCGCGGCGATCTCGGGGAGGAGCTCCTCGAAATGGGGATAGTCTTCCTTCAGCACATCTTTCAGCGGCGTGGAGGTGTTCACGGCCCGGGAGAACATATCGAAGAGCGTTTGCTTGCGCGGAAAGCGACGCTCGCGCGTATCCAGCTTCATACGGGTGCGGAGGAGGTTCACGACATCCTCGGCATCGGACTGGTCCAGGATGGTGAAGGAGGATTGGAATCCCAGCAGCGACGCGTACTGGCGGAGGACCAAATTGGCGAAAGAGTGGAACGTCCCGCCCGCAACGCGTTCGCACCGGGCATCCAGAAGCATGCTGGCGCGGCGGAGCATTTCCTGCGCGGCACGGCGGGTGAAGGTAAGGAGGAGGATGGACTCCGGTTTCACTCCCAGTTCCACAAGGTAGGCGACCCGGTAGGTGATGGCGCGGGTCTTGCCCGTTCCGGCGCCGGCAACGATGAGGTGCGGACCGTTCACCGAAGTCACCGCGTCATACTGCGCGGGGTTCAGTTCATTCCGGTAGTCGATCCGGAACTGGCGTCCCGCCTCTGGCGCCAGGACATCGGCGGGAGCTTTCTTCAGAACGTATTTTTTTGCTTCGGACATCGTGTTCTCTCTATGATCTCGCGTATGCGGGATCTTGTGCACCGGTCACCGCCCCAGCGCGCCGAAAGGCAATTCAAATGCCCCCGCCATGCCAGTCACGATGCTGTGAGGGGGACGCTATCGTGGTCCGTGCGACTCGGCCGGGCGGGAGCTGTGAGTTTCGCCGGCAGGGGCGAACGCGATCGTCGCGCCGTTTCGCTCCACCAGATCCCGTATCCGTTCTTCAGCACTCCGCCTTACCTCCTCCAGAATGCCGGAATTTTCGGCCTTGGATCGGGCGATCTGTTGCAGAGCGACCACCGCATTCGTCCGGTCTTCTTCCGTCAGGCGGTTCCACCATCCGCTTTCATCCAGGAGTACCTCGAACGAATCCATCTCCAGCGACAGCAATTGAGGATCGGGGAGCCGGGCCGTGACGCTCAGGGGTGACGGCGTGATTTCAACCTCGAAGGGTTTCTTCAGGTCATAGCCGGCCTTGGCGGTGAACGTCCCGCGCACGTGGAGGGACTTGGTGCTGCCGAGCCAGGTGTGCGACCACTCGTGATCCACGAGGAGAGGGCGGGAGACCGTGGCGACTTCCAGTATCGGGGAATTCTGTTCGATGATCACCGTTTCGTTGACGGTCACGCGCGGGGTGAGCTGGAAGAGACTCCGGAACCCATCGGCTGTCGCGTGGGCCAGCTCTTTCGGAGCGACGATGAGGAACTGATACGCTGCGATGATACCTGCCAGGAACAGCAATACCACAACGATCCCCATAAACATGACAACCCGGATCCCCTTCGTCTGGGCGCTGGGAGCGTTCATCGCTTCCCTCCGAGCGAGCGGAGACCGGACAGCCCGAGGGCGATTGCACCGACGGCGGTGCCTGTGATGGGTGTGGGGATGGCGGCGAGGACGCCGAGTGCGGCGGAGACTCCGAGGGATTTCCCGAAGGAGTCCTTCTTCACAAACTTCTGGATCAGCAGGGAGGGGAGGAAGACCGCCAGGAAGCATGCTGGAATCGTCAGGATCCATGCGAACGCTGCCATGTCGGGGATCGTCCAGAGCGCGTCTACTATTATAAGGAGAAGCGCTGAGAGAGGATGGATCAGCGGAGCATCTGCCGGAGTGCCGCCTGTTTGTTGCTCTCCTCCGCCCGGGCCGCCGGTCTGCGGCTGCCGGACCTGGACCTGCTGGTTCTCAGGGGTGCCGGGTTGTGACCCAGCTGCCTGCGGTCGATCGCTCTCAGTCATATTGGTTTGTCCTCCCTGGGGCTGTGACCCTCGGACCTACAACCTCTTACCATGCACATCTTGAGCGTGTGTCCCCCCGGACTCTGCTCCCGGTCCTGATTCGTCCGGGTTACAGTTTCTCGACG
>JADLEA010000127.1 GCA_020846365.1 Bacteroidota bacterium | reverse complement strand
CGAAGGCAGGACTATGATCATCGTGGAGAACGCGGCGTAGGCGAATGTCGAGAAACCGAAGAGCGCTGCAAGTGCGAAGGGGGTGGAAACCAATGGCGTCGCCGCAAGCATGGCCATGCCAATCCCTCCGAACCAAATAACTGCTTTGCGCGCTTTCCCGACCGACCATCCCCGGCGTATGAGCCAGCTCGACATCCCCCCTCCGAAGAAGTTGCCAAAATCGGCCGCAAGAAAGGGAATCCAGAAAACAAGAATCCCCTGTTCGATCGCGATTCCTTTCGCCACAAGAAATATCGCAAACCAGTCTCCGATGAAAAACCAGACAGGATCGGTAAGTGAACGCCCGAGGATGACTCCCCAGGTCTGGGGGAGCTTCAAGAGCTCACGCCAGTGTATCTTGGGCTCGGTGCCGGACCCTGAGGATCCTTCGGGCCGCTCTGCCTGGATCATTGCGAGCTCCTTGTAGCTGATGCGTGGATGCTGTTCGGGCCGATAATACATCGCTCGCCAGGCAAGCAACCACAAGAAGCCGAGTGTTCCGGTCAGTACGAATGCAAGTCGCCATCCGTCGAACGTGTGGTAGAGCCAGATAACCAGAAACGGGGCGACCACGGCACCCACCGACGAGCCACTATCAAACAGAGCAACTGCCAGACCGCGTTCACGTTTCGGAAACCATTCAGCCACCGCTTTGGTGGCTCCGGGCCAGTTTGCGGATTCTCCGAATCCCAGGAGGAACCGACAGATGCTGAAACCGCGAAGGCCGCTGGCAAACGAGGTGGCAATGGCGGCGACCGAATACCAGAGCACGGTCAACGAAAGCCCCGTCCGTGTGCCGATCCGGTCGAGGATTCTTCCCCATAGTGCCTGACCAATTGCGTACGCGATCCGGAAGGAAATCACCACAAGGGCGAAATCCTGGTTGTTCCAGTGATACTCCTCTTTGAGAAACGGGGCGAGAACCGACAGCGTCTGCCGGTCAACGTAATTGATGACAGTCGAGAGGAACAGTAGTCCACCGATCCACCATCGCAGGGCACGAATCGGACTCTTCCGACCTGCGTTCGTCAGCGCCGTGTGCAACGGATATTCTTCCGGATACTAAGACAAGAATGTCGTGGCGTCAAAAAACCCCCAGGGTTCAACGATGAGGTCGAATGCTGTTGTGGAAACGTCGTGTCTCGGGCTCGTCCGGGAAAGGCAAACGTGCGGCAGACCAGCGTGCCGGATAGTCTGCCGGCGGGTTACCGCTGAACTCCCTCCGAGACCACTCTTGCGTCATTTTCCTTTGTGAATTCCTGGAGGGCATTCCAGAGGACATTGCCATGGAGGAAGAAATCCTGGGATGCCTTCCCACGAATGCTCAGAAAGGTCTTCACCTGACCCTCGGGTGAGGAATGCCGTACGGTGATCGTGCGGGAGTTCTCGGCTACGATGAACGCATCGGCAAGGGAGTCCGCCTCCGCGCGCAGCCCGTCAATTATTCCATCGTCTGCATCGGACAGAAGCATGACCGGGCGCAGGTCCCGATCCACAAGGTCAAGTGTCCAGCCGGTGATTGAGATCGCCTCCACGTGTCGCGCGTACAATCCATAGGCGGGAAAACTACCCCATGCAGTGCTTTCGGGATATGAATCGGAGAGTTCGGGCATCACCCTCCCGGCATCTTCACCCGTCCCTCCGCCCGCAAAGGTGATTCGGATGTTGCTGAGTCTTACATCTCGCACCGGAGCACCGGGGATCCCGCTGACAGAGCAGCCGATCGGGCCGGCATTGGTGGCGGTCAGGTGGTCGATGGCGATGTTTCGCACGGTACCGACACCCGGTGCAGGCGCCGACGCCTCGTACTTCCTGGCACGGTTCCCCAGTCTGATAAAAAATGGGACGGCCGGTCCGTCCATGGTGACGTGGCTGACCGAGATGCCTTCCATGAACCCGCCGTCAACAATGGCAAAGGTCAATCCGCTGATTCCTCCGGCGCGGCCCGTCAGCACGGTCTCGGCGGCCGACGGCTTTATCACAATGTTCGAAATTGTGATGTTGCGGAAACCGCCGGTCGACTCGGTGCCGAACTTGATAGCATTGCAGTGACTGCTGAGTACACAGTTGGTGATCGTGACATTCTCGGTGAGGCGCGGCGATGTACTCTTGAGCGTGATGGCGTCATCATCGGTGTCCCCGATGCAGTCCGAGATCACCACGTTTCTGCATCCGTCGATATCCATCATGTCGTTGTTCTTGTTGGCGTGGTTGTATACCCGGATGCCGCGGATAGTCAAGTCTTCGCATGCCAGGTAGTGCTGCATCCACATCCCGGAGTTCCTCAACGTCACTCCTTCGATCCGCAGCGACGTGCATTCCGCGAACCGGATAAGGAACGGGCGGTCCTTGTAACGGTCCGGTCGGACCGTTGAGGAGGCCTTGAATGCCCAACCCTGGCCATCGACAGTTCCTTCACCACGGATGGAAATGTTCCTGGCCTGCTCGGCGTACAGAAGGCTGTATTTTAGAAACAGGTCGTTGTAGGACCGGAACGCCGGAATGCGTTCATCATAATCCTTCAACTCCGTGCTCCCGAGAATCAGGGCGCCGGCCGCGAGGTAAAGGTCGACGTTGCTCTTGAGATGCAGGGATCCCGTCCGGTAGGTTCCCGCCGGCACAACAACCGTTCCACCGGTGATGGCGCATTGATCTATGGCCGCTTGAATCGCCCTGGTTTCAAGGGCCACGCCGCCTCCCGTTGCCCCAAAATCCCGGATTTTGTACTGAGACGCCAAGCGCTGTGGAAGCGGAGTGAATCCGCTCAGCATGAATAGGAAGATCAGAAAGACCAGGACGCGTCCGTGCATGGCTGTAACCATTGCAGTGTTTCGCGGTTCGGGTTTCTGGAGGGGCATCATGGAATCCTTCGCAACAAAACTTCGGTCAGCTCTTCCGGTTCGAGCGCCACTCGCACATGTTCTCCGGGTCTCGAGATCACAACGGATGCAGCAGTTTTGCCTGCGGCTGTGTTGAGTTCCAAAAGGTAGCGGCCTGGAGCAAGGCGCCATGGTCTCATGACAATAGACTTCTTTTGAGGGTTGAAGTTGAACACGGAGACGCTCAGCAGAGAATCCGTGGAGTTCCTGACAAGCATTGCCAGATGTTCATTTGTCTCGCGCCATGACACGGCGAAGTACGGGGAATTGCCTTCCGGAGTCCCATCGCCGGCAATCATCGCCTTGAGATGATCGATACCCGGAATCCGGACCCGGTCCGTATGCACGACCATGTCGGTGCGGAGCGGGGTGTTGTGTCGAAGAGTCTGAAGGAGTTGGTCGAATCCTTCCTCCAGCGCGCGCTCGGCGCCCGTGAGGCGGTACCTGACATACGGGGTGGAGTTCCGGGCAATAAGACTGTCAAACGAGTTCTTGCCGCTGCGGATCCGCCAGTTCTGTACCGTCGACCAGAATGCAGGATTCCTGATGAGGTGTTGGGCCACCCAGGACTCGCTCCCCGCCTCGAACGATCCCCGCGTGAGATCCTTCCGGGCTTCAAGCTGCTTGTGCACCAGTCGCAGCGTGAGCTCCACGGGCAGAAGGAGAGAATCATCGCCGGTAAGGTCGTACGTGAAGATCAGATGGTCGAGGATGGCGGTGCCGCACCGCTCGGACCAGGCGTAGTAGTCCCATAACATATTCGGCTCGTACCACGTTGGTTCATCGCCGTTGAGCGCCTCGTCGTATGCCCGCATCGAGGCGGGGACAATACCGGCCGGCTTTCCCTTATCTGTCCGAAGAGCCGCCGACACCCACGCCTGTGCCCACTCGTCAGTCAACCGGACATACCGATCGTCGCGGGTAGCCCAGGCAAGGTACCGCAGCGGCTTCAACGCCCGGGAGTTCATTTCCACATCGCGGTTGCGGGGTGGACGTTCGTCGATGCCGGTTGCCCCGAGCCATGAGGATTTGAAAAACCGGCGGCCAAACGCATTGCGTGCAGACCAAAGGTGCTCGAAGTAGTCTGCGGTGAATGTCAACCGTCTCAGGTACGTTGAGTCTTCGTCGACAAGCAGGAGCTCGGGCGTTGAATCGGAAATGAATTCTGCCGAATGCTCCACGTCCCGCACGAGCTTTGAGAATCCCTTGTACACCCGCGGGTTCACCCAGACTGCATCGGCCAGTCGCTTCCAGCCGAGGATGGTCGCCTCGTCACCGAAGAGCAGCATGGGAATCCAGGTGCGAAGGATCTCCACATCGTCGTCAATCTTGCCGCCGAGCTCGCCGTTCGCGCTCTGTCGCTTGTGTACCCACCAGTCAATTTCGGTCTTGAGACGATGGATGGCTTCACGCTGCAGTACCGCCCAGCGGGGCGGGTTCCCGGGAAGGGGGAGATAATCGCTCGGATCCGGAGACTCGACCAAGACGCCGTTCAGCATCGCCAGAGGACGATCGTCCGGGTAGCGCCGAAAGAGCCAGGCGAGATCCGCGCGTCCGACACGGTCCTGATAATCGCCGCCGCGCTCCAGGACGAGGTCGTAACAGATTTTTCCTCTGAGCCAGCGCGCGCGTTCGAGCAGGGGGTTACCTTCATGCGGGAAGTTCTCGATGTTTGCGTCCAGGAGCATCAGCGCTTGGTGCATGCGCTCAAATATGGAGACGCCGGTGAGTTGTGTGGCCCATTCCCATCCCTCCATTTGCTGCAACCGTTCCGCCTCGGCGAGGAAGGAGAGCTGTTGCCGCCAATAGAAGAGCCGGGAATCGGTAGGGTCATCAAGAAGTTCGTTGTGCAATCTGCGCGCGAAAGCGTCACATGAAACGGCGGATTTGTATCTTCCTGTCTCCGCAAGCAATCGGCCGAACTTCCATGTCTCCGGAGATGAGTCAGGACGTGCGGGTATGAACGTGCAACCAAGGAAGCGAACGGAGTCCCGGACGCCGCGCAATGCGAAGGAGAGACCGGGAGCGCGCAGCGTGCAAGGCAGGTGAATGACTCTGTAAACGCCGGAGAGAGACGTCCTACCTTCTTCGTCAGGTTTGAGATGATGCCATACTACCGGATAGGGTTCGCCGTTGATGCTCAGCTGTGTGGTCGCGGAATCTTCGTATCCCACATCCAGCCAACACGTGAACCACCATTCCCCCGGGGGGAGATTGATCCGGAAACCGAGAGTCCCTGCTGCGATGCCGTCTGAGGTCATGTCATCGCGCAAGGTCCCGGAGCGTTCTTTTGGTCTCGTGAACGGAACGCCGGCGGTCGAGGTCCATCCGAATCCGCGCTCTGTCGTGTAGATGTCGGCGGGTGTAAGAGCTGTGGAGAAACGGTCGATGGATCCGCCGGGCGGACCTGCATCGAAGGAGTACGGCCGGACGGCGAGTTCCGTTGCAGTGGACGGAGAAGCGAGGATAAAGATGAGGATTGCGAAAAACAGTTGTCGACTTCTCATATGCGAGTGCCTGTGACGTGATGGAGAAGAAAGTATACGTAATATTGAATTCGAATGTCAAGGCGCAGGTCCGATTGAAGGGCGGGGAAGTGTGAGGCGAAGCTCAGCGCCCAATGTACCTCTCGGTATCCGGCCGCGATTGGGTTGAGTCCGTGCCCGCGCAGGCTCGCCCTCCACGTCGGTGAGGCATGCGAGTTCGCGGCGTTCACGCCCGTGCTGTCCTTCGAGTTCGGATCATCGAGGTCCGCGCGTGAACGCGAGCGCGTCCGATTCTGGTTCGTGAGGTATGCGAGGTCGCGAAGTCTACGCCGGTGCGATCTCAGAGGTTCCCTGCGTGCTTGCGGGTGCGGACCAGCGAGTTCGTTTCATTCTCGCCGTCGCAGTCGCGCGGCTTTGCCGGGCCGGATTCATGGTGGGGCAACTTGCGCAATCATCCTCACAGGTCATGACAAAATCAGGCCTCGAGAGAAAAAAAGCTTGACATTCTTAACCGGGCGCACTATTTTGGGGTGTCCGACCAGGTATACCAGGTATACCTACCTCATCTCGGCTCCAAACCTACGGATCGGCACACATGCCGGTGGACTTGAAAAAACCTGCTCCGCTCTACCTACAGATTGCGGAGGACATCAGCTCAAAGATTGCTTCAGGGGCGCTCTGCATTGGCGCTCAGCTGGGATCCCAACAGGAGCTATCCCGGGAGTACCGCGTGAGTCTCATGACGGTGAAGAAGGCACTGGCCCATCTCACTCATCAGGGCTGGATCTACAGCAGGGTGGGGAAGGGCTCCTTCGTGGCAAGTCGAGCCCCCGTGCCTCAGGCCGTCATCCACCGGTCGATCGGGATTGTCCTCGAGAACCTCCAGAGCGCATTCTTCTCGCTGATTGTGCAAGCGGTGGAAGAAGCGGCATACCGCCAGGGATACAATGTGCTTCTCTCCAATTCCTCAGGCCAGCCGGAAAAGGAGGAGCGGCAGATCCGTCACTTCCGGCGGATCGGCGTGAGCGGGCTGATTATCGCATCTCTCCGCCACGTCTACCACGCAACACCGACCATCCAGGCGCTTCACCGGGAAGGCTTCCCGTTTGTGATGGTATCGTATATGGAGGATCGCGATATCCCCTTCGTGGGTACTGACCACGAACAGGGGGGATACATGGCGGCCCGGCACCTACTATCGCGCGGATACAAACGCATCGGGTACGTCAACGCCGAGCGCGGCAACCTGGTGGGCGAACTACGGAAGAACGGATTTCTCCGCGCCCTGCGCGAATCGGGGTTGGATTTGGACGCGAGGTTTCATTTTCGCATACGGGTCCACGGCGTCAGGGATTACTTCCAGGGCGGATACGAAATCGGACAGAGGCTAGCGCGATCGGGCGGTCAGAAGCCCGAGGCCCTTTTCATCTACAATGATTCCGCCGCGTTAGGATT
>JADLEA010000126.1 GCA_020846365.1 Bacteroidota bacterium | reverse complement strand
GACGAATTCATCCTCGAAGTCGAGGATTCCGGCGACGGGATTCAACCGGAGAACCTGGAGAAACTCTTCACACCGTTCTTTACCACCAAAGGAGAAGGAAAAGGCGTGGGTCTTGGACTGGCCGTCGTGTACGGGATTGTCAGAGGACATGGCGGCGACATCGACGTGAACACGAAGGTCGGGGAAGGCACGACGTTCCGCGTGACCTTGCCGATTGCCGGCGCTGTGGTCACGGGTCCCGTGAGCGGAACGGGATGAACGCCATCGTGGTGGGCGCGCTCGGCTCGATTGACGATGCCGTGCTTGCGGCGATCGCCGGGGGATTGGAGCGGGCGTTTCATCTCCCCGTGCGGTCGATGCCCCCCCTGCAGGAACCTTCGTTCGCCTATGATGCGCAACGGGGGCAGTACAGCTCGGTGCTGGTCCTCCGCCATCTCCTGGAACATGTACCCGAATCCACCATACGGCTTCTGGGCGTGACGGACAGGGATCTCTTCATTCCGATGTTGAGTTTCGTCCTGGGACAGGCACAACTCAACGGGCCGGGGGCAGTGATCTCGCTCGCGCGCCTCAGACAGGAATTCTATGGGTTTCCCCCTGACGCCGATGTGTTGCGCCTCCGGGCCGTCAAAGAGGCGGTGCATGAAATCGGGCATACCTTCGGGCTTACCCATTGCTCCGACAGCACGTGCCCAATGTCGCTCTCCAATACCGTACGCCACGTGGACGCCAAAGGTCCTGAACTTTGCAGCTCGTGCACCTCGCTGTTTGAAGAACGAAAACCACCATTGCCTACGATGAACAATCGCCCCCGTGCCGCAGGATAACCCTATGATGACACACTGGCCCATTCTCGTTGTGGATGATGAAGAAGTGATGCGTGAATCGCTCGCCGCGTGGCTCCGCGAAGACGGGTATACCGTCGATACGGCAACCTCGGGAGCCGAGGCCCTTGACAAGGCCCGATCGCTTGACTACGCCATCTATTTTGTCGACCTGAAGATGCCCGGAGGCATCGACGGCATCGAAACCATGATGGAGGTCCGGAAGATCCATCCCGAGGCGTCCATCATCATTGTGACCGCCTACGCGACCGTGGATACCGCAATCACCGCGATGAAGGAAGGCGCGCAGGAATACATCGTCAAGCCCTGCAATCCCGAAGAGATCTCGCTCCTGGTCGGTCGGATCATCAAGGTGAAGAACCTCCAGCGCGAGAACACCATCCTGCGCAAGAAACTCACGAAACAGTACCGGTTCCACGACATCATCAGCAAGAGCCCCGCCATGCTGAAGATCTTCGATCTGGTGCGCGATGTGGCAAGTCTCCGCAGCACCGTGCTGATCCAGGGAGAAAGCGGCACCGGGAAAGAGCTCATCGCCCGGGCTATTCATTTTTCGGGAGACCGTACGAACAAGCCGTTCGTCGGGGTCTCCTGCGCCGCCCTCGCTGAAACGCTGCTTGAGTCGGAGCTGTTCGGCCATGAGAAGGGATCCTTTACCGGCGCGGTCTCGCAACGCATGGGCAAATTCGAGATGGCAAACGGCGGGACGATCTTCCTGGATGAAATCGGAGATATCTCTTCGAAGCTCCAGATGGATCTCCTCCGCATTCTTCAGGAACGGACGTTCTACAGGGTGGGCGGCACGGAAGAACTGGAGGTCGACGTGCGGGTGATTGCGGCAACGAACGTTGATCTTGCACGGGCAGTGCGGGAAGGCAAATTCCGCGATGACCTCTACTACCGGCTCAACGTCATCAGCATCCACATCCCTCCGCTCAGAGAGCGGAAGGAGGACATCCCCCTCCTCGTCGAGACGTTCATCGAGCGGCTGGTGCACGAACTTGGAAAAGAAGTCACGGGGGTCTCGGAGGGAGCACTGCGGATTCTCATGAACTACGACTGGCCGGGCAACGTCCGGGAACTGGAAAACGCCGTCGAACGAGCCATCGTCACGGCCAAGGCCAAACTCATTACGGAAGAGGACTGCGCCTTCATCGGTTCTTCGCCGTCAGGTGAGGCCGAGAAGTGGAACGTTCCCACGGATATGACGCTCGAGCAGGCGGAGAATACCATCATCACCGCCACGCTCAAGCGGACCAACGGCAACATCTCGGAGGCCGCCGGCATTCTGGGGATCGATCGGTCGACGCTCTATGACCGCATAAAGAAATACAACCTTCCGCGCCAGTAAGCGTCAGCTTACGCCTGAAGGAGCATCGAGCCCCACACACCCTCCCAGTCGATTTCCGGCGATTGCTTCCACAGATCCGGCATGAGCTCGCCGCCGTCGGCCAGACTCAAGCCGATTCCGTCAGAGGAGAGCGCATATTCCAGGCGCTCCAATTCCCGGACGAGCCAGGGACGGATTTCGTGTCCCCGGAGAAGGTGGCGGAACTGCGGTTCGGTGCCTTCCGATCGGACCCTGAGATACCACCCCTTGTCCGGCCCACCCTGCTCCACGACAACGCCGTCGATGGGCGCAAGGACCCTCAGGTCGGACGAGCGCTTCCGCATTGTCCAGCCGGTCCCGTTCGCCAGCACTGCGCTCCCCACCTCCGGCAACGCGACAGCGTCGGGTTGACCGATCATCCGGCTGCCGAATTCGTCAAGCCCGATCGTAAACGTCCCGTCCCCTTCGGGCTTCACCCAGGTGTGCCCGCGGTGATAGTAACGGTCCAGCGGCATGGAGATGCCGCACAGGGATTCCTCTGCGGCGGCGTGTATGGCAGGTGCTGTGCGGGCGAGAAACTGCGGATGTGTCGCGCACGACCTGCAATCGAACTCGTGATGACAGGTCCGTTCCTTCACTTCCCCGGAGAGCTGATGCCTGCAGGCACGCACCACCGCGGGGAGGTCTTCGAACTCGGAAGTCCACTGCAGGGCCTCCCGGCGCGGATCGGCAATGGCCTTTTTCGATCTGCGAAGGGCGAGCACGACCGTGGAGACCACGACAGCGGCTACAGTGAAGAACACCCCCAGAAAGATGATATGTCCGACCGTCCAGCGAAATTCATAGATCCACGGAAACACGATGCACCTCCATCAAGATTGTCTGATGTCTTTTTCCTGAGGAAACAGTGTCAGGTACCGAAACGACAGCGAGTAGAGCAGGACTCCATAGGCGAGGACGGCAACGAACGTCGCCACTTCCTCCCAGCTCGGCATATACGAAAGCACCGCATCGAACGGCAGGGTCGGCAGCGCGAGAGTCTGAATCGTCATCACGAACCGGTTGAGCATGACCCCGCAGCATGTCATCAACGCCGCGCCCAGGAGCACAAGGGGCCTGGCGCGCATGTGCCCGTTGACGAGCAGGAGCGCAGGGACCAGCCCGAGAACAACGACTTCGAGCACCAGGATCCACGTACCGAAAGATCCCGCGTTGTAGAACTCGAAGGCCGAGAATCCCACCATCGGGGATGTATAGTTCATCCACACCAGCGTGTCAATCGCTTTCACCAGGATATACACGAGCAAGAGCGAGCCAGAGATCCTGCCCAGGAACTGGAGCACCTCCGGCTTGACGAGCTTCTTCTTCGATATTCCTTGCACCAGAGCGGTCATGACGAGCACAAAGCTCGGTCCGGCTGCTGCCGCTGACAGCACAAAGAGGAAGAAGGTAGACGGCCAGATGCCCAGGGCCTCGCGGAAGGCAAACGGTCTGCCCTGAAGCACCCCATACAATCCTCCCAATGAACCCTGGTGGAAGAACGAAAGGAATGTGCCGACGCCTGCCAGGACGGGCATGATTTTGTGGAGCTGAAATTCAAACACCAGGAACCGCGGGATTTGCCGGAGTTTCCGGTTTTTCAGCACGATCGGGACGTACTCAATGAGGAGCACCGTCAGGTAAGCGGTGAGGCAGAACGTCACCTCGGTGAGCATCGAATGCGTGTTCGGGTGCCAGAAGGTGAACCAGGCCCTGAGGGGCTGGCCGACGTCTACCATGAGCACGGCGACAGCACCGCTGTAGCAGATGAGGCCGAGGACCACGGCGCTGTTGATGACCGCCCTGGCCTCCTCCCTCCGCAGGATATAGAGCAGGAATCCCGTGAAGAATGCTCCCGCGCCAAGCGCTATGACCGTAAGATCAAGGTAGATCCAGAGTCCGAATGCGAACCGGTTGTCCATGTTCGTATGAAACAGCCCCTCCGCCAGGCAAAGGTAGATTGCGTAGAGACCGAACCCGAGCACCAGGATCCACGGGATCATCCATGCCATGAACTTGCCAAAGGTAGTACGCCGCAGACCGCGCGGTATGAACTGCTTATCCATTGAGCTGCTCCTTCATTTCGCCATCAAACCGTTTGAAGCGATTTCGCTTTGTCAAGAACCCACTGTTTGTCGGATCGATAGTACACTTTCGACTCTGTGCCGAGTTTTTCCAGGAAACGGAACACGTGAGGGTGTTTCACTGCCTGCGCCAGCTCGCTGGTCGCATCCTCCAGGTCTCCGAAGACAATCGCCTTCGACGGACAGACTTCCACGCATGCCGGGACATAGTCAGCCGGATTGATACTCTCCCGTCCCTCGGCCGCCGCCTTCGTGCGGGCAGTGTGCAAGCGGGCGTGGCAGAAGTTGCATTTTTCCACAACGCCGCGCATACGGGGTGCGACATCCGGGTTTAGCGCCTGCTCCATCCCTTTCGGCCACTGGGGATCCCACCAGTCAAAGTACCTCGCATGGTACGGACAAGCGGTCATGCAGTACCGGCAGCCCAGACAGCGCTGCGGCACCTGGCCGACGATTCCCGTCGCCGGATCGACATCGACGGCATTCTGGGGGCACACCGCGACGCAGGGAGTGTCCTTTTCACACTGCTGGCAGGGCATCGGGACATAGATGGTGTCCGTCGCGGGAAACTCCCCGCCATTCGACATCGGCGCTACCCGCAGCCACGTCACGCCGGTGCGTGCGGTGGCCTTGTGTTCGGCCGGCGCAACGTTGTGTTCCACGGCGCAGGCAACCATGCATGCCCCGCATCCGTTGCAGCGGTCCAGATCAATGAGCATTCCGTAACGAGACTTCTTTTGAGTTCCTTGGTCCATGCGGTTACGCCTTCTCAATCGTCACATCAGTGAAACGCCAGGTCCCGTCCTCCTGCACTTCGCAGATCGCCAGCACGCCTTCGTTGTCCATGGTCTCGGTACCGGAGGTACCGTTGGGCCACGGACCGACAGCGGCTTGAAGGAGCCCGGGACGGACAGCCGGATCCAGCATCAGCCGTACCTGCAGGGTTCCCTTTCTGGACCGGACCACGGCAGCGCTGCCGTCCTGGATTCCAAGCTGGGAAGCTGTCGTTGGATTGATGAGTGCCGTACCGCTGTTGCCGCGCAGATCCGATTCCTGGAAGATCTTGCTGAGTATCGGCGAGATCGATCCGCTCGACATAGCTGCGCGGACGCCGGTTGGAGTGAGGGTAATGGCCGCTCCCTCTCTCTGCCGCGGGCGAGCCGCGGTGGCGAGCTCGTCGTCGGTGAGTGTCCCAAGAATGCTGAACCTGCCGCTTCTGGCCGGGGCAGCCGGCTCATCCACCCAGCACCCTCCGTCCAGAAATGCCTGCCATGCTTCATCACCATTGGAAAACGCGGAGACAGGCTTCCCCTCGGCCCCGTCCGGGGCATACACTGTGCCGCGCCCGGCGGACTGGATTGCATCCGACCGCTGACGCAGCACCGCCTCGGGAGAGGTTGACCCTTCTGTGCCCGTGCCGATTGCCTCTGAGAGCAGCCCGAGAAACCGCACGGCATCCACGCTGGTCTCGCGTGGGGCGAGCAACGGCGCCGAGACGCTGAACGATGCTGCAGCGGCACCCGGCGGCGTGGGATGTTCCTCCCAGGATTCGAACGGCGACGGAGTGGGAATGAGATAGTCCGCCGAAGCGGAGCGCGCGGAGAGATGGGGGGAGAGCAGCACCACCGTTCCGCCATCAGCTACCATCTTGCGCTTCAACAGGGACGTGGGAAACGACTCGCCGTACTCTGCGCCATCCATGATCAAGAGCCCGATCGAATGGTCCGGCACTCTGTGCAGGGGAGTTTCAGGCATGGCCCCGGCATCGACATCGGGCATTTCCCGGCGGAGAGTAATGCCACCGCTTCTGGCCGGTGCTCCCAGCAGGAGGTTCAGGCCGGCGACAAGGATCTCGGTCGATTTCTCAAGCGGGCCCCTGGCCGGATCTGCGCCGGCGATGACGATGGAGGGTGAACCCGCAATCTTTCTGGCGGTGTCGACGATGGTGTCAGGACTCACCCCGGTGAGCGCGGAAATCGGATGGGGATGATACCGGAGCACAAGTTCGCGGTACCGTGGAAAATCGGTTATCGTCCGCTCAATCTCTTTGGGGTACAACCCTTCCCTGAAAATGACATTCGCGAAACTCAGGGCCAGTGCGGCTTCCGTGCCGGGAACGACCGGCAGCCATGTCGTCGCGCCGCGGGCGGTCCTGGACTGAGAGCTCTCGATCTGCATCAGCGTTTTGCCGCTGGCCGACGTGTCGGCGAAGAGCACCTGCATGCGCTCCGGAACGCCCCATCCGTCCAGGAGAGGAGCGCCCACGCTGAGCACCGTCTTCGTGTTCTCAAAATCGAATCCCATGGGACCACACGGGCTTCCGGAGAGTGCGCGTAGCGTGCCGAGCATCCCGTCTTCGCGCGACGGCGACACCACGTACATGCTTCCGGGGATTCCGCTCAGGAATTTCTGGTACCGGCGTGACATCGCCCGGCCGGGGCGCTGATCCAACACGGCCACGGCTCCGGCGGATGCCGAGGACATGACGGCCCGGAGTTTTGGTCCGAGGCTCGCCAGGAGGGCGTCCAGCGTCACCGGCATCAGGACGCTCCCGTCGTCCTTCCCGGTGAAGGCCTGCGGTCCGGAAAGCCGGAGGGGGTGGTACGCAACATGATGCGCGGCAAGACCCACTGCGCAGAGCATGCCGTTGCGGGTCGCGAGATTCGGGACGCCTGAAAGGCCGACCGGCACGCCGTTGACGCAACGCGCCTTCGCCGTGCATCCCGCGGAACAAAGCGGGCAATGAGTGAATTTCGTGGTGATTGGGCCCCGCGGCAACGGCGGGATCAACGACCAGTTCTGCGTCCAGATGGAGCTGTCGTCCAGAAGCTTCCAGGGTATCGGCGTGAAGAGGGCGCCGAGAACCGACCCCCCGGCAAAACGTAAGACATCTCTTCGTGTAAGTTTCATTGGATCTCTCGATTACTTGTGACAAGCAACACAGCCGTCAACCTTGTTCCGGTCGGCATGGCACTGCACGCAGCGGTCCATTTTCATCCCCTCCCACGGCTCCGAAGGCACTCCGGAGATGTTTCTTCCCCAGATGTCCCTGCTGTAGCCGCTGATGCGATTCACCTGATATGTGGGAAGCTCTGAGCTGGAACCGTGCGGACCGTGGCACTCCTCGCATGTCAGTTTCCCCTTCATTACGTGGGTGGCATGCGAGAAATAGGCATTGTCCGGCTGCCTGGAGTACACCTTCCACGGGATTTCTTTTCCGGGGGTGATGAACTCCTCGATCAGCCTCTTTTCGGTTTCAGTGGATCCGAGCGCAGTGCTGTGACAGTCTGCGCATTTTGCGGTGACGGGAATGCCGTTGAACCTGCCGTCTTCGGCGAACTCATGACACATATCGCAGGTCATGCCATTCGCTTCGCCCGTATGTATTGCGTGGTTGAATCCTATGGGCTGGGATTCTGTGCGGTACAACACCATCGGGAACACGAACCATCCAAGCGCGAGTGAGGCGAGCACTCCCGCCAGGAGGAAAGCAACACCCCGGTATTTCACTACGGTTTCCTCCATCCCGCCAGCGGCGAGAAAAGTTCATTGAAGAGATGTAGTAACTCCTCCCGGTTCAACAGTTGCGCCACACCGGGCTGCGGGTTACCGCCGTCTGCCATCAATACTACTCCGTCACTGCACGAAGCATGGGAAAGGTCGTGCACCACCTCCGAGACATGGCGGAGTTCTTCACGCATCCATTCGACTGCCTCGGCACCTGACACCAGTGGAGACTGTTGCCCCGTGCCTCCGGTCGAAGTCGCGAGCTCCAGGTCAGTCCCTTCGAACAACCATCCCCTTGTGTACGGATCTGCGAACAGCCGCGCCGGATGTGTGCGGAGTGCAGCGTTGACTCCCGTAATGGACATCTTGTGCGGAAGCATCACGGGAAGGTCGGTGCCGTGCACCGTGAACACGACTGCGGGCCGCTGAATGCCGCGGGGCGTGATATACGAAATCTGATCGACCTGCCCGAGAAGTCCGGCCAGCAACGCATCGATGCCGACATGTACGGTCCGGTCTTCGCTGATGTCCACCCACATGTGGTTCGGCGTGTACATCAGGTCCGTGCGGACACGGATGCCGTCGACGTTGACGTCCTTCTCGGCGGCTGAAGCCGGGTGCTGAGAAGCACCGGATGGTGCGTGTGGTTGATAACTCTGGGGCTGCGCAAAGGCAAGAAACAGCTCACAATACTTGTGACTATCCGTACCGCAATGCGACAGAACTTCCTCGCTGTAGGGTATATACTTTGTGAGCGAAGCTGCACCGCAGAATTGCACGAGGGAGTCGTGAAGGTACGGACACTGATCGAGGATGGCGTCTTCCCCTATGAGGGGTTTCGCCGCAGGACATTCCGCATAGGCCGGAGTGGTACACCGCTCCGTCGCCGACTGTCCGGCAACCTGCGCGATCATCTTTCGACAACTTGATGCGCGGCAGGACTTCACCTGTGCTTCACGTAAGAATGGGCATCGCATGGCGAGCGCCTCTACTGAATGCCGTTCACAGGATTAGGATTTCTTCTCGTCAATCTTCTCCCCACCGTCTGCCATGGTAATACCGAGGTCGGGGAGGATCAACGTGTGTGTGTCATGGGCGCCATGAGGCTGGAAGGCAACCCGTGACTTTGCATGCGTCCGACGGTAGACACCGATGCCAATGTAGGTTGCGGCAACAAGTGCAACAGCAACAAGCAGCAAGTTCGTGATGAACTGCCATGCGTAGGGATCGGAAAGATCAAACATTGTTCGTGCCTTTCATTATGTGAAGTGTAGCTTGCCTTGTCTCATAGAGGAGCAAGGACCATGCCCAAAAAGTCCATATTTCCACAATACATTGATCTACAATGGGTTACTGGACCAGCAGCCAACGCTTGTCGTGAATTTGGGAGAAGAATGTGGAGGGATATCCTACAGTCTGTGTAGGCAATTCCAACAGTGATTTTGGCCTTCAGGCGTGCGGAGGAGCCCAAAACGAACTGAATGGAAGAGTCGGCATGTCAGCGATCCGAATCTGGCATTTGGCAGAGGGCTTCCCTATCTTTGGAAAATTGCCCGATCCTACCTGCTCACGAGGACCCGATGAAGCCATTCCTGCTTCTCCTTCTGACGCTTTGCCTGGCTGTATCCTTGCCGGCACAGACCCCGGTGGATCGCCTTGTCCGCACGCTGGATTCCCTCTCCAGCGTCTCCTTCGATTCCTGGAAGATGAGTCCGGACTTGAAGGTTGCCCGGATTGATGGTCTGGCGCCCACCGCACCTGGTTTCGACGATTCGAAGTGGGAAACGCTCTCCCTCAAGAAATCCGTCTACCCGGATTCATGCTGGCTTCGCAAAGAAATTGTCCTTCCGGACCGCATCCTGGGAAGCCCGGTGGGTGGGAAGATGCAGCTGAAAGTCACGCTGGATGATTACGGCTCCCTCTGGGTGAATGGAGAATCACGGGGGAAGTTCCTCTGGGAGGGGTCATTCGTGTTGTCGGAGAATGCCAAACCCGGCGATCGGTTCCTTGTCGCGATACGTGCAGTGAACACCGGGGGCCCGATGCGATTGCTCAGGGCTGAGCTGGACATGGAGTCGATCCATGCGACCCAGAAAATCTTCAGAGATTTCGCCGTGAGCCTCAGCGTAGGCCAGCGGCTGTTGAGCTTCGATACGTATCAGGTCAACGCCTATTCGGGCCAGAAGGAAGATCCGGGGATCGACAAATCGACGATAGCGCGTGCCGAGCGGACGGAGCTGAATACGTTGTTGCAGCGGCTCGCCTCATCCATTGATTACTCCGCGGTGCAGCGGGGGGACGCGGCTTCCATCCGCGCGGCCCTTGAGGCCATGCGGCCAGGGCTTGCACCGGTCGCGGCATTCGCCAAGCGCTTCACGCTGACACTCACCTCCAACGCGCATATTGATGCTGCATGGCTCTGGCGGGAAGGCGAGACGAAAATCGTTGCCAAGAACACCTTCAACGCAGTG
>JADLEA010000125.1 GCA_020846365.1 Bacteroidota bacterium | reverse complement strand
GCATCCGGCAACTTCCGAAACGACATCGCCATAGTTCGGCCATCGCGGATGGGTGCGCGTGTGGCCCGCAGGTTCAATGTCGCCAGTGTTGATCTCCGACTGCATTTCTGCCCACGTGGCTTCATCTTCGACATCGCCGGTAATGACGCCGACCGTCATGGGAAGATTGAAGGAGCGCATCAGGGAGAACGCACGGCGGAAATCGGGAAGGGTGTACGTCTTCCAGTCGTCAAGACTGATGGCAACCGCGGCGGTTCGGTTGTCGTAGTACTTGCAGACCCCCTGGTACGAAATCGCAACGGGGCGGCCGGCGTCATCCAGGATCCGGATCATCACCAGGTCACTGTTGCCGTCGAACCGGACGGAAGTATAGGCGGTGTTTGCTTCGTAGTCGAATCGCACTGCTGCGATGCCATTGAAGAAATCTTCCGATGTCTTTTCGGTTAGCGATTCCCATCCGGCAGCGAGGTCATAGCGCGTCTGGGCGCTGAGATTCCGGGAGCCGGACGGAATGCCGATCCTGTACGTGACCGGGTAGGTCAGGCCATACCTCGCATGGAACGATGGGTCGACCAGAATGGAGATCTCGCGTTGGGGTGACCTGCCAATGGTCAGTTTGGGTGCGGCCCAGACCGTGACGCCGGCAAAGAGCAAAAGGAGAATCGCCGAAATAGAGAGGCGCTGCAATGACATGAACTTTCCCCAGACGTGTGCGGCAGGTGGTGAGGTCGGGATTCTTCCGGATCCCTGACCAAGCAAGTATACAAAACTTCAGCATAGTCTGCATGTGTTGTAGCGCACAAATCTTCTCCGGCACTCATGTCTGGGAATCGATCGGCTTCACATCGCAAGGGCCTTGGGGTGCCGATAGATAAGTGGATAGGAGGGCGAAAAAGCGCATTCTGGCCATTTGCGGTGGTCACAGAGGTATTCCGAAGGATGTCTCAGCGATCAGCGTTTGATAGTCCCGGATTTGTGTTACCTTCCATCCATCCGTCTACGCAACTCAGGAAATCATCACTGATAGGAGGACTCCATGTTTGAATACCGGTACCTCATTGTCGGCGGCGGGATGACAGCCGACTCGGCTGTGAAGGGCATACGCCAGGTCGACCCGTCGAGCCGGATCGGAATCATCAGCGATGAATCCAACCCGCCGTACAACCGTCCGCCGTTGTCCAAAGCCCTCTGGAAAGGGGAGCCGCTCACCAAACTCTGGCGCGGAACTCCCATGGAAAACGTGGAGGTCCATGTGTCGACGACGGCCAAAAGCATCGATACGGAGAGAAAGCGTGTCGTGGACGACAAGGGGGAGGTGTATGCATACGGCAAACTCCTGCTGGCGACGGGCGTCCGGGTGCGCAGTCTGCCCTGGAAAGCCGAAGGGATCATCAATTACAGGACGCTCTCTGATTACCAGAGACTGAGACAGCTGACGGAAAAGGGGGAGAATTTCGCCGTGATCGGCGGTGGCTTCACCGGTTCGGAGATCGCCGCCGCCCTTACGATGAATCACAAATCGGTCACGATGATCTTTCCGGAAGAGGGCATCGGTGCCCGCATCTACCCGCCGCCTCTCGCCAGGTATCTCAATGGTTTTTTCCAATCCAAAGGGATTGATGTACGCCCGAAGACGGGAATTGAGAGTATTGAGAAGCGTCCATTGCAGTACATGGTGAAGATCCAAGGAGGTACTAAACTGCGTTTTGACGGTGTTGTTGCGGGGATCGGGGCCACACCGAATCAGGAGCTCGCGGCATCCGCAGGCCTTGAAGTGGGCAACGGCATCCTCGTTGACGGGTTCCTACGAACCACACATCCGGACATTTACGCGGCCGGAGATGTTGCGAATTTCTATAACCCGGCTCAGGGTAAGCGAATGCGGGTCGAACACGAAGACAATGCGCTGACAATGGGAGAAGTCGCAGGAAAGAATATGGCCGGTGAAACTGCTGAGTATCATCATCAGCCCTTCTTCTATTCCGATCTGTTCGAATTGGGATACGAGGCCGTGGGTGATCTGGATTCGCGCTTTGAGATGGTGCAGGAATGGAAGGACGAATTCCGTGAAGGGGTCGTCTACTATCTGAACGAGTCACGCGTCCGCGGCGTCTTGCTCTGGAACGTCTGGGGTCAGGTCGACGCCGCGCGTGCGCTAATCGCCGAAAATGGCCCCTTTACTGCAGAGACCGTAAGGCAACGAATTCCCGCTTAGAATTGTTCTAAGAGTACGAGTCAAACCCGGGATCAACCGAAATTGGTGAGCTCGCTACCATGGAGCTTCATCAGTGGATGGTCATCTTCGTCTCGGGACGTTCTCTATGACAGAGCAGGCCGATAGAAATCCAGGTCTCGTGTTCACGATCGGACATTCCACCAGAACCTCCGTTGAGTTCATAGGCATCCTGAAGGCAATGGGTATCACGCTGGTGGCAGATGTGCGGACCATTCCTCGCTCGCGACACAATCCCCAGTTCAATCTTGAAACGCTGCCGGCTACACTGAAAGCCGAAGGCATCGGGTACACGCATCTTCCCGGCCTGGGCGGGCTGCGCCATACCAAGGCCGGCTCGCCGAATCTGGGCTGGCGGAATGCGTCTTTCCGCGGATTCGCCGACTATATGCAGACACAGGAATTCGTACGCCACCTGGACCAGCTGATCGATCTGGCCCGGGACGAGAGGGTTGCCGTGATGTGCGCCGAGGTCGTGCCATGGCGTTGTCACCGTTCCCTCATCGCTGATGCGCTCGTGGTCCGTGGGATTGCCGTGAAGGACATCATCAGCGAGACAGCCTGCAAGGACCACGCTCTCACACCGTGGGCCAAAGTTCACGGCGAAGAGATCACCTATCCCCCCACCGGCACCGGAACAATTGAACTCCATACGCCTGGAAAGAGTCCCAAATGAATGAGTACAGGATTGAGAAGGACTCCATGGGTGAGGTGAGGGTCCCGAAGCTTGCGTACTGGGGCCCGCAGACCCAACGGGCGATCCACAACTTTCCCGTAAGCGGCATCACCTTTCCGCCTGTCTTCATCTGCTCCCTGGCAACGATCAAGCGCGCCTGCGCGAGCATCAATCAAAAGCTGGGCCTCATTGAACCCCGCATCGCAGAGGCGATCATGCGTTCATGTGATGAGATCATCGAAGCCAAACTGAAGGATCAGTTCCCCCTGGATATTTTTCAGACCGGCTCTGGTACCTCAACGAACATGAATGTCAACGAGGTGATCGCCACCCGCTCGAACGAGATTCTCACGGGCTCAAAAGGCACTGCCACTCCGGTCAATCCGAACGATCATGTCAATATGGGACAATCGTCCAACGATGTGATTCCCAGTGCCATTCATGTATCAGCATATTCCCAAACCAAGGAACTGCTTCTCCCGGCAATGGAGCTCCTTCACGATGCCATTCTGGACGCGCAGGCCAGGTTTGCCGGAGTCGTGAAGACCGGGCGCACACATCTCATGGATGCGACGCCGATTACGCTAGGGCAGGAGATGTCCGGTTGGGCGGCACAGGTGAAGTATGCCAGGGCAAGGATTGAGAGTGCGCTGCCGGGACTTTCAGAGCTTGCCTTGGGCGGCACAGCAGTGGGCACGGGCATAAACGCACCGGAGGGCTTTGGAGCCCTTGTCGCAGGGGAAATCTCCGCACTGACAAAGCTGGAGTTCAGACAAGCCGCGAATCACTTTGAGGCACAAGCCGCGCAGGATGCGACAGTCGAGCTTTCAGGACATCTGAGGACCTATGCGACAGCTCTTATGAAAATCTCCAATGATCTCCGGTGGATGAACAGCGGTCCCATCGCAGGGCTCGCAGAAATACGGCTTCCCTCACTGCAACCAGGTTCTTCCATCATGCCGGGAAAAGCAAATCCGGTGATTCCGGAAGCCGCAAGGATGGTGGCGGCTCAGGTGATAGGTAACGATGCAGTCATTGCGCTTTCCAACGCCGCCGGGGATTTCCAGCTCAACGCGATGCTTCCCGTGATTGCCTACAACATCCTTCAATCCATTGCATTACTGGCAAGCGTGACCCGCCTGCTGGCGGAGAAAGCTATCCGGGGAGTTGAAGTGAACGAGGATCGTGTCGTGGAGTTAGTCCACAGAAACCCGATCATCGCCACCGCGTTGAACCCGATCATAGGGTACGACAAATCAGCAGAGGTGGTGAAGAAGGCAGTACAGGAGAAGAAGACCGTGCAACAGGTGGTCGTGGAAATGGGGTATCTGTCAGCTGAAGAGGCGGCGAGGATTCTGAACCCGGTTGTGATGACCAAACCGGGATTTTCATAAGGAGCAGGGCCAATGACCGGATCGGTTGCCGAAGGAAAAGAGATCGTGGATGCTTTTCGACGGTGGGGCTACCTTCAGGCCCGCATCGATCCATTCGACAGAATAAGGCCCGAACAGATGGAGGAGCTGCAGGCCTACGGCGAGTTGGCCGAATTGGCCCGCGCCTGGTACTGCGGAAGCATCGGTGTGGAGTTCATGCACATCGCCAACGCTTCGCACCGGCGGTGGATCCAGGAGAGAATGGAAGTCGACGCGGCGATGCCGGACAGGCACTACATTCTCGAGCGTCTTGTGAGGGCCCAGGTTTTCGAGCAGGTGCTTCATACGCGGTTTCCCGGGACCAAGAGGTTTTCCCTGGAGGGCGTGTCTTCTCTCCTGCCGCTTCTCGACGAAATTCTCAACTCCGCTGCAGGGCAGGGTGTCAGTGAGGTCATCAT
>JADLEA010000124.1 GCA_020846365.1 Bacteroidota bacterium | reverse complement strand
TTCCGCTGTTCTGGCACATGATATCAGGCGCGACGCAGTACCGGGTCCAGGTTGCCCTCAATGCGGGCTTCACGGCGGGGAATGTCGTGAAGGACACGACCCTGGTCGACACAACGTTTACGATGGGCGGGCTTTTGCACAACACCCCCTATTACTGGCGCGCCGCCGCGCAGTCGGGGGGATCGTGGGGTGACTACTCCGCCGCGTGGATGTTCACCACCGCGGTCGCGCCTCCCGTCGTGCCGGCACAGGTCTTCCCGGCCAATGAATCCGTCGATCAACTCGTGAACCTCACCTTGCGCTGGGGAAGCGTTGCTGGCGCCGCGACGTATCATGTGCAAATGGGTACAGACTCGACGTTTGGTTCGGGTGTGCTCGTGAACGACTCGACACTTACGGACACGACGCGCGCCATCAGCGCGCTCGCGTTCAATCAGCGTTATCACTGGCGCGTACGGGCAAAGAACGCCGGTGGTACCAGTGTGTATTCCTCGGTCTGGCATTTCCGGACACACATGAGCGTGCCGAATGCCCCCGCATTGCAGACGCCCGCGAACGGCGCGGTGGAACAGCCGACGGTAGGGCTTGTGTTCACGTGGCAAGCCCTCAGCGGCGCAACGTTCTACACCTTCCAGCTCGGGACGGACTCGACATTCGCGACGGGACTCGTGAAAAACGATACGACAATCACCGAAACCTCGCGGACGATCACCGGGCTGATCCAGGGCACGAAGTACTTTTGGCGCGTGGCCGGGAGGACTGCAGGCGGGCCCGGGCCCTTCTCCTCGCCCTGGACCTTTGTTACATTCGTGCCTGTTCCAAATGCAATAACGCTCGTCAGTCCCGGTCACCAGTCTCTGGTCGGCGCCGACAGCGTGCGATGCGTTTGGAACACGGCGTCCCCGGCGGCATCACGTTACTGGTTCGAGGTCTCTGTGGATCCGCTCTTCAGCGGTTTCTCACTCATCGACTCGACGGTGACAGACACGGCAAAGGTCGTGAAGCCGCTGGTCAACAATGCGACATACTACTGGCGGGTGAAGGGCGGAACGGCAACATCGTGGGGACCCTTCTCATCCGTGTACAGTTTCACCGTACAGATTACATCGGTGGAAGGTACGGAGGAAGTGCCGGATGAATTCGTCCTCCGGCAGAACTATCCGAACCCGTTCAACCCGGCAACGGAAATCAACTTCGGGATCCCGAAGGAAAGCAGGGTGCGCATCGAGGTCTACGACCTGCTGGGCCGGCAGATTGCCGTGGTTCTGGACGGCGTACAGTCTCCTGGATATCATACGGTGCGATTTGACGCCGCGGGACTCACGAGCGGCATGTACCTGTATCGCTTGACGTCCGGTGAGACCTCTCTCTTCCGGAAGATGTTGCTGTTGAAGTAGCAGAGGGACACGTTCTTTCTGTTGGGGGGGCCCTGAGAGAAGGTAGAAGAAATAGCTACGAAAGAGGGCCGAGCGTTCACGGCGCAATGAGAGCTAAGCGCATTGTGCATCGGAGTACATACCCCGTGCTGTGAACGCCCGGCCTTCATGTTTTCATGCGGCCTATGAGGCCGTGCATTGAAGACTGCGTCCATTGTCCTGGCATGCCGTCGTTCGACTGTCTCAGTAAAGTCTGTATTAAACCCCCAACAACATCATAGCTACAGGAGTCCCTATGCGAGCTCGGAGAGGTGTGCTCCCTATCGTACGTGGAGCAGTGCTGATGGGCGCGGCTCTGTTGCTTTCCGCGAAACTTCATGCCCAGGGCGTCTTCAGGCAGCCATTGCCAGGGGAGGTCTATAAAGAATACGCTGTGACCGTCAGTCTCGGGAACGACGACTGGCGTGTCACCGACCCCAACATCAACCTCACGACGTACCCGGCAGCCGCGGACTTTCTGCCCAATCCCGTGATGTCATTCACCATAGACGACCTGGACCAGGCGACGAAAGCTGAAGCGCTGTTCGCCTTGTGGGGAGGGCATATCGGAACAACCGGCAAGAAAGTCGCATTTAACGGCAACGCCTGGATCACCATCCCTGAGCTCACTTCGACACCTACGGCCGGTTACAACTACATTCACCAGGCCATGATCGGAGTCGCGGTGCCGCTCGCCCACCTCGTTCAGGGGACGAATACCTTTACAGGGACCAACACGGGGCAGGTTGCTCCGTACGGTTTCGGATGGGGTCAGTTCGGATGGTATGCGATGGTTCTGCGTGTCTATTACAATCCTGCCACCAAGACACACGCCACAGGCACCATCACTTCGCCGGGAAACGGCAGCACATTTGGCGACTCTCCAACCATCAATGTGTCCGTAAACGGAAGCGCTAACAGAGTGGACGTCCTGGCCTACTATGACGGGTACGATACGGACGGTGACGGTATTTACGCCGAGTACCATCATGACTATCACCGGGATGCGTCCGAGAGTACGACGATCCGGAATCACGTCGGCACCGATGAGTCCTCTCCGTTCAGTCTCACGTGGAACAACACGTGGGTTCCCGACCAATCCGGTATCAAGCTCCTGGCCCGGATCAGAGGCACGAACAATGTCTGGTACGTTACGCCGGAAATCACCAACCTGACGCTCTCGCGCGGGGAGGGTTCGGTGGTTCTGTATAAACCCACGGACGTTGGCGAGCGCGAGTGGGCGCGGGGCGATATCAACGGCGGCACGCAGGAGTCCTATGTCAACATTCCGAGTCTTGCCGGTGCAAGTGCGGCGGTGTTCATCGCGCGAACCTGGAATGCGGTGGACGGGGACGGCGACCCTGCCCACTATACGAGGGTCAACAACTGGTATGCGCCGGCGTACGGCGACAATCACTATTATAGTCTCGACTATCTCGCCGTGCCGGTCGGAAGCCTTCAGACTGGGTCGAACCTCATCCAGTTCAAGTCGAACACGACTGCCCATCACGGGATCGAAATCCTCTGGCCCGGTTCAGCGGTCGCGGTGAGATTCAATGTTCCTCTGCCCATTCAGCTTGCAAGCTTGAGCGCAGCAGCGGCGGGGGAGAACGGTGTGCTGGTAACGTGGCGAACCCTGTCCGAAACCAACAACTACGGATTCGAAGTGCAGCGGGCGATCTCGGAGCCGGCTGATTTTGTGGCGGTGCCGGGAGGTTTTGTGCAGGGCGCGGGAACGACGCTTGAGCCGCGCAGTTATTCATTTACTGATCCGGCGAAACCGGCGGGTGTCGTGTATTACCGGTTGAAGCAGATCGACTTGGACGGCACGGAGTGGTACTCCGAAGCGGTGCGCGTTGATGCGCTCACGGATGTTGCGCGGGACGAAGTGCCGGCAACGTATTCGTTGGGCCAGGCATATCCTAATCCGTTCAACCCATCGACACGGATTCGCTTTGCGCTCCCCGAGTCCGGCCAGGTGCGCCTGCTCGTCTACAATCAGCTCGGGCAGGTCGTGAAGGAACTGGTCAATGGGTTCAGATCCGCCGGTTACCACGAGGTTACCTTTGACACGGCGGGGCTGCCGAGCGGTGTATACTTGTACAGGATGGAAAGCGGCCCGTTTATGGACGTGAAAAAAGCGGTTCTGGTGCGATAGGCAACTCACAGGCAAAGAAGAGGAAACGAACCGATGCGTCTCAGCAACCGGGGTGTTCGCAAAAGCCACCGCCATTTCCGTGGACTGGTCTTGGTGTGCGTTTTCATCCTCCAGTTTTCCACTGCACATGCCACCGGGCCGTGGTGGCAGGAAGAATGGCACTACCGCGTACATGTCACGGTCGATGCGGCCGGCTTTGCCCGCTACAACAAAGCGGCAGAAACGGCTGTGAATTTCACCCAGTTGCTGACGACGCTCGGTGCATCGGGCGCACTTGATGAGAACTCCCTGCGGGTTATTGAGACGGACGCAGCCGGGATAATTCTCGACACGTCGGTCCCTTTCCAATTCGACAAGGATGCCGACTACAATGCTTCGAGCAAGGCATCGGGGACCATGGTCATACTCCTGACCGGAACAACAGGATCGGCTGCGACTCGATTCTTTGACATCTACTTCGCCCTGACAGGCGGATCATTTCCCCCTCCTACATTCCCGCAAATCGTAGGAATCGTGGAGAACGCATCGGACATGGGACAGGCGGCCTACAGGATAGACGGGCCGGGCTCGTCCATGTACTATCAGACTCAAGCAGGGGCGTTCTCCAGCTGGCTGGACGCAAACTTCAATGATTGGATCGACTGGAATTTTGTTGGTGGAGCCGGGGGGACGTACCGCGGGATCCCCAACGCGATCTACCCCGAATCGAAGTTCCATCCGGGTGCATTGGACGCAACCAGTTCGGTGGTATCGAAGGGACCGTTGAAGATCACCGTCAAGACGGTAACCGGTGATGGGAAGTGGGAAGCGCGATGGGAATTCTATTCCCGTTATGCCACCATGACGATGGTCAAGGCCGATCACAGCTACTGGTTTCTCTACGAGGGGGTGCCCGGCGGCGCTCTTGTCGGGAGCCAGGATTTCATGTACCGGTCGAACGGCACAAGAACTCCGCTCAGCCAGTCATGGAACTCGGACATAGGAGGGGGCGAATGGGCGTATTTCAGCGATCCGCCCACCCGGCGTTCGCTATTCGTCGCCCATCATACAGACGATGCGCTCCTCGACTCGTACTTCAATTACAGTGACAGCATGACGGTGTTCGGTTTCGGGCGGGACAACAACTCCCTCGTGCCCCTGATGTCAACGGCCCCGGATCGGTTCACGATCGGCCTGCTCAATGACACGACGTATGCCCTTTGCCGCGACTCCATCAATTCCGCATACAAGCCGCTCACCGTGAGTGTGGGCGAGGCGGAGACGGAAGCGGCCCTGCCTATCCAGCTTGCTGGTATGAACGCAAGAGCGGCCGGCGAAGGTGCTGTGGTCATCAGCTGGCGCACTTTCTCCGAGACGAACAACTATGGGTTCGAAGTGCAGAGGGCTCACCGGGAACCGGAAGAATTCAAGACTATCCAGGGGAGTTTTGTGCCGGGCGCGGGGACCACGCTGGATCCTCGGGAATACTCATTCACTGTTTTCGAAAGTGCTGCAGATGTCGTATATTATCGACTTAGGCAGATCGACCTGGACGGGACCGCATGGTACTCCGATGCCG
>JADLEA010000123.1 GCA_020846365.1 Bacteroidota bacterium | reverse complement strand
AGTATGAATCCTACCTCGCAACCATCGCAAAAGCACTGGATATGGTTCCCCGCTTCGACAACGGGGCGGGAGCCATGGCGGAGGCAATGGCGGCTGAGATCGAGACACGGGAAGCCACCGCCGTCAAAAGCGACCAGACGATCAAGCAGCATGAGCAGGAAATCGCCAACCTGAAGCAACAGGTCGCCTCCATGGAAAGCCGCGTGGGAAACCTTACGCAGGCGGAACGTGAGTTGAAACGGCGGATCGATATCCAGAAACGCCAGGAGGAAACCTTCGCGGAAGTCTCGGCGATGTTCACCAAGCAGGAAGGCATGGTGCTGCGGGACGGCGACAAGGGGATCATCCGTCTTTACGGGCTCACGTTCCCCGTGGGGAAGAATACGATCGAACCGAAATTCTTCGGGCTCCTGACCAAGGTGCAGGATGCCGTACGGAAATTCGGCAAATGCCAGATCTCCGTCGAAGGGCACACCGATTCCCGCGGCGGCGACACACAGAATCTCCGGCTTTCCGAAACCCGCGCACAGGCCGTCGCCGAATACCTGAGAGCCAACATGGGAGGAGGCATCCCCATCGTCGCCCAGGGCTTCGGCGAAAGCCGCCCGGTGGCCAGCAATGATGCCGAATCGGGACGGGCCAGAAATCGCCGCATCGACATCATTATCGTCCCGGAATGGGCCGTGAAGTAGCATCAGCATAGAACACACAGGATACAACCAGCGAGGGGAATTTCATGATCAGAACGATTGGAGACTTCGACCGCGTGTGGCAAACGGAGATGGAGGCGACTCAGAAGATCTTCAAGCATCTCACCACCGGCTCCCTGCAGAAAGTCCTGGATGAAAAGGTCCGGACGCTCGGCCGGCTGGCATGGCATGTCGTCATTTCAATCCCGGAGATGGCGGGACGCACGGGACTGCATCTCGCCGGACCCGCCGAAGATGCACCCGTACCCGCAACGGCGAAAGAGATCTTCGAAGCGTATAACGCCGTTGCCATATCCCTCCTCGAGCAGGTGAAATCGCAGTGGAGCGATGCCACGCTCACCGTTGAGGACGACATGTATGGCGAGAAGTGGCCGCGAGGATTGACCCTGCAAGTCCTCGTGCACCATCAGATCCATCACCGTGGTCAGATGACGGTGCTCATGCGGCTATGCGGCCTGAGCCTGCCCGGCATCTATGGTCCGACGCGGGAGGAGTGGGCGTCCTACGGCATGCAGCCTCCGGCAGTGTGAACCACGCGCCGCGCATGCAGCGTCACGCAGTCGGGAACGCAGGAACCTTCCTCGTCCCCACCCCGCGGGATTTTGATTTCTGGCGCACCGCCTATAGCCATGGGTGGTGCGATCTGCTTCCCTTCTCTTTTGATCCCGAAGCTCGGGGACTCACACGCGTTCTCGAGCTCCGGGACGGGTCGCTCGTGGGGTGTGCGCTGCGGAACACATCACGCGGTGTCCGGGTCACATGCACCGGCCCCTCCTCTCTCACACCGGACCAGCGCAAGGAGATCCGCCTTCAGATTCGAACCTGCCTGCGCCTGGACGAAGATTTCACTCCCTTCCACGCGGCGATGCGGAAGGTTCCCGCGTACCGCTGGATGGCGCGTCACCGCGCCGGCCGGCTCCTGCGCGCACCCACCTTGTTCGAAGATACCGTCAAGATGATCTGTACCACGAATTGTGCCTGGCATCTGACGGTTGTCATGGTGCGCGCAATGGTGCAGAAGTTCGGATGCCACCAACACGGAATGTCGGGCTTTCCCACACCCTCCGTCATCGCGGCATCTTCAGAACAGGAACTGCGAAAGGAGTGCTCTACGGGGTATCGCGCGCCGGCATTGCTCGACCTGGCGGAGCGGGTGGCGTCGGGGTCTCTCCCGCTCGAAGAATGGCGCCACTCCGGGCTCACCACACGGGAGTTGTATGAGGCGCTGTGCGGAATCCGTGGCGTCGGGCCCTATGCCGCCGGAAACCTCCTCAAGCTCATCGGGCGCTATGAGTATCTCGGCCTCGACTCATGGGTGCGCAAGCGGTGGGCAGAGCTGCATGCGCGTGGCAGAGCAGTGAAAGACCGCCGCATCGAACGCCACTATGAGCCCTTCGGCGCATGGAGGGGCCTGGTGTTCTGGCTGGAGATGACGCAAGATTGGCACGACGGTGCAAAGGGTCTCTAGTCGCCCAGACATGTTCCCACGGCCCGCGCAGCGAACACTAGCTGCGAATCCGTAGGCACAAGGCGCTGGTGACCGACGGCATCCTTCAGGGGAACCGTCATCACATCGTTCCGTTGCAGACTTGTCATCACGTCGAATTCGCCTGCCGAGGCCGCCTGGAGCGCGGATGCGCCGAAGCGGGTCGCGAGAATCCGGTCGAAGGCCGTGGGACTCCCGCCGCGTTGCACGTGTCCCAGCACCGTGACGCGCGTTTCCACGCCGGTCTCGTCCTCAATCCGCTTTGCCACGAGTTCGCCGATACCGCCGAGCCGGATGGGATCCGTGCGCTTCTTGTCCACCTGCTTCACCGACACGTCCCCGCCCAGAGGCTTCGCGCCTTCCGCAACAGTGATAATGCTGAACTTCGCGCCGCGACTCCGCATGAGCACGGTTTCAAAGACCTTGTCCCAGGAGAAGGGGATCTCCGGGATAAGAATGATGTCTGACCCACCGGCCACGCCAGCACCGAGTGCGATCCACCCGGCGTAGCGTCCCATGGTTTCCAGTACGATCACGCGATGGTGTGCGGACGCGGTGGTCTGCAGACGGTCGATTGCCTCAGTGGCAACGGCACGGGCCGAATCGTGACCGAAGGTGAGATCCGTGGCCTCCAGGTCATTGTCGATGGTCTTGGGCACGCCGATGATGTTGAGTCCCATCTGCGCCAGCTTGTGCGCGATGATCTGCGTCCCGTCTCCGCCGATGGTAACAAGCACATCCAGCTTCAAGTCCCGGTAGTGGTCCATGACCTGCTGTGAGGCATCCACGATCCTTACGTTTTTCCGTTCGCCCATCGGGAAGTGAAAGGGATCGCCCTTGTTGGATGTACCGAGGATGGTTCCCCCCTGATTGATGATACCCGTGACATCCAATGGGGTCAACTCCCGGTGCCTCCCCTCCACCAGCCCTTCATAACCATCCATGATGCCGATTACTCTGGCATTGAAATGCCGCATGGCGGGTTTTGCGATGCTGCGGATGACCGCGTTCAGGCCGGGGCAATCGCCGCCTCCTGTGAGAATTCCGATGCGATTCAATTTCATCGCGAGTGTTTCTTTCCTCCGGGATGTGAAAACGTGAGATAAAAGATAACCATACCGTCCTGCGAAAACAAGGCCAAACCCTTCCGCCAGTCCCGCAAAAGCGGCGGTTTCCAGCGTTTTCCGTTCACGTCGGTGGAGAGTCTACCGGGCGGCAAAGAGCTCTACGTCTCCGGTCTCCAGATCAAGAGTATGCACTGCTGAGCTTTCACCCGTCGCGAGTCGGAGCAATGGGCGGGGGAATGTGCAGGTGCGCTCACCCGGGTCCGTCGCCACAAGCATCGCCGCATCGCGGGTCGCAAAGACAATATCCTGTTTCGTGCTCCACATCCGGACTCCCGCCTGCTGGGCCAATCCGCGCAGAATATCGGCTGGAACGGGCGCGGTACCGACGTAGATCGACGTGTATCCTTCGTGACGGGTTCTTGCGAACGCCGGCCCGGCGCCGTCAGTCCATTCTCCGAGAACCTCCACGTTTTTGTCCGCAACGACGAAACGCGGGTAATGGTGCTCGTCGACACCGAAGGATCTCTCCCGTGCATCCCCGGTCTGCGCCAGCCGGATGAGCATGGGCGCAGGAGTCTCCCGGACAGTAAAGCGAAATCCCGTCAGTTGTTCCATCTGACGGAGGTCCAGCCGTTCCGGCGTGAGAAAGCCCGGGGCATAATACCACACAACCGTGCAACCGCTCCCGCGCAGTGCGGACTGAAGTTTTTCCCGCTCCTGTGCGGAAAGCAGGAACGTATTGACAACAAAAAGCATACGGTAGTGTTCTGCATCATCCTTCGTCAGATCAAAACGGAACAGGGAGTCCATGGGAGCACCCATCCGGAGAAACGCGCGCATCTGGGTGTTGACAAACCAATGATTGAAGTAGTCTGTTGATTTGATGCCGTACTGTTCCCACGGCTTGCCGGCGAGCCAGTGCGCCGTGGCCGTGAAGCTCTGTTGGTCGAACAACACGGCCATCTCACCCTCTCTGCTGATGTCGAGTTCGGGCCGGCGTGCGCCGAGATCGATCAGGCGCCGGATCTCGTTCACGAGCGGCTCGCCGGAGTACCACCCTTCCGGCGCATTGTTCAACGGTCCGAAGTCGAACAACCACCCGCCGACCCCCTGGGCAAGGACGCCGCCAATGTCTCTGCGGAGGATCCGGAGCGATCCTTCGAGCGTCCCGCTCCCGAGCCCGCCATGCCCGCCGACGACCGCGTGGGCTTTCGTGTCGCGGTACGTACTCGGATCCAATTCGGCAATGAACAACTTCTTGCGGCGGCGCATGGACTCAATGGGGAGGCGGTAGGCCCCGTCGCCTGCGACGCCCCGCGCATGCCCGAGCTTGTTGCCGGCGCCGTCGACCATCGTCACCCTGACGCCCCGTTCGTCAGTGGCGTTTCCCGGTTGGTACGTGTAGGGCGATGCGATATAGTCGATGTGCGGGGAGTTCAACACCTTCTCCGCCGCCAGGTACCCTCCCTCCTGAATGCGCGGCTGTTCGGTGATGTAGCCGTAGAAGACGCCGCAAAGCACACGGCCGTTGGTGGCTTCCTTGATCGTCCTGCAAATCGTCAGCACGGTTTCCGCAATGGCCTCATGGTACAGCGTGTAGAACCGCATCACCTGCCCTTCTTTTTCGGGATCGCGGAGAAGGCCGTAGGTTGAACGGACCCGGGCGTCGGTGTCCGGGACACTTCCGACGGCCCGCACCATGGGAGGGCTGTAGTCGGGCAGGTACATCTCGCCATAGTAGTTCCACTCCGCCGTCCTTCCGGTCGTGGGATGATACCCCATCATCCTGCTTCGCAGAGGCGATTCTTCGATGTGCCGGAGGAATGCGCGGAGCATGGTAGAAGTGTCGTTGCGCCAGACGGTGGAGGCAAAGGACGCTTCCCGCAATACCGCTCCGGCGCGAGAGTGATACCCTCCTTCGAAGAGGGCTTCCTTCTCCGCCAGCATGATGAGGTGATCTTCCTTCGCCGGAAAACCGTACGCAATGAGCTCGTCAGGATGGGCATCCTTCCACCACTCGGGAGTGTCCAGCTGAAGCCGCGGCAAAAAGTAGGCATCGGGGTGCAATGTCAACAGGCGTGCGAGGAACGAATCAAACAGCGTCCAGTCGTATTCCTCCGGCCCGAGCCAGCCCGAACCGAGTCCCAGCACAGGGTGGATCAGCCGTATGTGGGAATCCCGGAAGTTGGAGATGGTGCTGAGAAGATGCAAACTCGTCCCCCAGAAGGGGTACACCTCCTTAGTGTTGAGAAAGAGACGTGCACCTCCCCGTTCAGTCCGGATCTCTGCAAGGGCCGGCGGTTCTCCACGAAGGAGTTTGAACGGGTCCGCATTCAGGTCTTGCTGTTGTGGTTCGGATGAGAAGGAAAGATCATGCATCGTCACCGGGACGAGGGCGAACATGCCGGTGGCAAGGCCGGCGAGGCGGTGGAACTCGCGTCGGTTCATCGTGAACTCCGTATGAGAACTGCGTCAGGTGCGGGACGGCTGGAACGATGAGAGGATCTCTTCATGGTCCGATGGGCGGATGCTGAATTTGAGGCGGAGGCTTTCCAGCGCTTCGCTGTCGTCACGGGAGACCGATCCGTCAGCAAAGCCTGTCTCTAGGGTTTCGCGGTAGCACTCACGCTGCACCTGACCCTCCAGGAGCGCGTGATCAGCTTCGTCGAGGCCGAGCGAGACGCGCGCAACATCGAGCATCGCCCGCGAATCGCGGGAAGGATTGCCGTCGATCCACGCCTGTTTCAGCATGCTCCGGTACATCTGGGTGGATTCCCGTTTGAGCTGATCCCGCGTTTCATGGGTCGCGCGTTCTCTCCGGGCTTCCTCGCGGCGGAAGTGTTCGCTCTGCTGGAGCCGGCGGTTGGAGACCGCCTGCACGTCGCCGCGGCTCTTCTGGAGGCTCAGGATGGCGATTTCCAGCTCTCTGGCTTCCGCGTCGCCCGGGCTCACGGCGTACACCATCTCGATCTCGGTCAGGGCCTTCTCGTATTCACCCTGCCGGTAGAATTCGGATGCGCGCTGGAGGCTCTCCGCTGCCTGCTGTTCACGCACGGCCCGCCGGCGCGCAAACTCCTGTTCCTCACGTGCCTGTTCCTGCAGACGGCTTTGGATGGCTTCGAGTTGGCGGCGATGGTCAACCTGCATGCGCTGGAGTTCTTCACGCCGGCGCTGGTGCTCGGTGCGCGCGGTGTAGATCGTCTGCTCCAGCTCCCTCGCGGCAATATTTTCCGGCTCGAGTCGGAAGACGCGTGTCACTTCGCTCAGGGCCTCTTCGAACCGTGCTTCGGAGAGATACAGTTTTGCCTGTTCGGTATACGAGCGGATCTTCTTTGCCTGCGCAAGGCGTCTGCCTTCTTCGATTGCGGCGCGCACCGCTTCCTCATACTTGCGCGCATCCTCTTCTTGCTTTTTCCGCGCCGCCTCTTCGTCGGCGAGCCTTTTCGCGTGTTCCTGCTCGCGCTGGATCCGGAGCGCTTCTTCCTCCTCGTTCCGTGCTGCCTCGCGCCGCCGTTCATTTTCTTCGTACGCGGCCCGGAGTTCGGCTTCGACGCGGGCACGCTCCGCGGCCAAGGCGCGTGTTGCTTCCTGTTCCAGGCGTTGCCGTTCTTCCAGGAGGCGCTGCTTGAAAAGTTCGGCTGCCTGTTGCTCGGCGGCCTCCGCGGCCTGCCGCCGGGCCTCCAGTTCGGCATACTGATCCTGCGTGCGGATTTCCTCGAAGCGTCGACGTTCCTCGGAAAGCCTAGCTTCCAGGTCGGCGCCCAAACGGGATTGAACCTCCGCAAGCCGACGTGTATGCTCCTCCTGCAGGGCGCGGTTTGCCGCCTCGCGGGTCGCACGCGCCTCCTCCGCCAGGCGTTGACGGTCTTCATCGAGCCGGTTGGCCGCCTCCTCTTCGAGGCGTTGCCGGAACGCCAGGCTCTCTTCGACTGCGCTCCGCTTGACGTCATCCAGCCGCCGGAGTTCGGCTTCCAGGAGTTCCCGGTCCTTCTGGACAAGTTCTCGTTCGCGCTCGAGGGCCGCGCGCGCTTCATCAGCCGCCTGCCGGCGTGCCTGTTCCAGGATGGTGGTCCGCTCGGCCTGGAGTTGCTCTTCGAGCTGCCGTCGCACTTCCTCTGAGGCCCGCAGGTATTCCGCCGTCACGCGCGATTGCGCTTCGTCTTCCCAGCGCTGGCGCTCGAGGCGGTGAGTTTCCTGGATTCCGTCGATCTGGGCACGCAGTTCATCGCGCTCGCGGCGAAGATCTTCGTGCCGGGTCGCCTCTGCCGCGAGCCGCGTCTGCATTTCCTGGTCCATGCGCTGGCGGTCGGCCTCATGAGCGGCGCGCTCTTCCGCAAGGCGCTGGTCCGTTCCGGAAAGCAGTTCCTGCCGGAGCGAATCGGCAGTCTGTTGCTCCCGCTTTATCCGGGCTTCCTCGGCGGCACGATGCGCATCCTCCAGCCGCTGTGTTTCGGCGGCAATCCGTCCCTCCATTTCCTGCTGCAGAAGTTGCCGCGCCGCCTCCGCTTTCTCCTGAACATCGCGCAAACGCAGCGCCAGCTCCTCGTCGAAGCGGTGTTCCAGTTCCTCCTCCAACACGCGGCGCGCTTCCGCGGCAGCCGCCTGGGCTTGCTTGTTCTGCTCCTCCTGACGCGCATGCTCCTCCTGGAGCCGGAGCGCCATGTCAGCTTCAAACCGGCGTTTCAGTTCCTCCTCGCGCTGCTGCCACGCCGCATCGGTCTTTTCCTGAACGTCCCGGAGCCGCTGCGCGAGATCCGCATTGAACTTCTTGACGAGTTCTTCCTCGAGTTTGCGCCGGGCTTCTTCCGCGGCGGGCTGCACCTGTTGGCGGAGTTCTTCCTGGCGGGAGTGTTCCTCATCAAGCTTGGCTGCCAGTTCCGCTTCGTGGCGGCGCCAGAGTTCTTCCTGCCGGGTGCGCTCCTCCTGAAGCTTGGCTGCCAGTTCCGTTTCGAACTGCTGCCGGAGTTCTTCCTGTCGGGCGTGTTCTTCCCGAACTTTGGCCTCCAGTTCAGCTTCGTATCGCTTCCGCAATTCCGCCTCGGCCTGTCGCCGTGCTGTGCCCAGCTGTTCCTTTGCCTGATGGAGTTCCTGGTCGCGGCGTGCAGTTTCGGCGGCAAGCCGTTCTTCCAGCGCGGTTTCGAGACGCTTCCGTTCCTCCTGGAATTCTTCGCGCTGTTTTTGGAGTTGATCCTGGAGATCGCGCTCAGCCTGCTGTCGGACCTGCTCGTTTTTCTTCCGCTCCTCTTCGAGCTCTTTGCGGAGATCCTGGATGTTCACCCGTGCCTTGTCGAGCTCCGCCGATACCTGGGGCGAAGGGCGTTGGGATTCGGGTGCCGGTTCCTTGCGGGTTACAGTAGAGGGGGGAGGTGGAGACGGCGCGGCCTTGACCTTCTCCGTCGCCAGCTTGCGCTGGGCTTCTTCGAGCTTCTTCTTTATCTCTTCCTGGGCTTTTTCGACCGCCGGCGCAACGCCGGCCGCGGGGGGGGGAGGCCCGGCGGATCTGCCGGCCGCGCCCGGAACTTCGAGCTTGGGATGGTCCCGCTGTTCAATGGCGTACTTGATCCTCTCCTGGTATGCCTGCGCATACGCATTCTGAGGATCGGTCTCCATGGCCATCTGCACAATGCGCGCCGCCCCTTCAAAATCACTTCCCTTGAAGAGCTTGTCAGCCATCTTCAAGAGATCCCCCGCCTTCTTGCGCCGTTCCTGTCGTTGAGCGTCGTCGATTTCGGCCACGAACAAAGCTCCTTGGTGGAGTACCTCTACTGCCGCGTTACCGAACGCAGAAACTCTTCGTCCGAGCGAAGGTTGAAAAGGTCCATGTCCACGATCCTCCGCAGATCGTAACGGAGGTCAACGGCCTGGATGAGATACTTCATTGCCTGTTCCTTGTCCCGCTGGAGCGCGTACATCCTTGCCGCGTTGTACAGAATGCCTACATCGCGTGGTGCGAGTTCAAGCGCACGCGACTGTGCGGCCATCGCATCACGGAATGCGCCGAGTCGCGTCTGTGTCAAGGCGAGCAGCGAGAGGGCCATGGCACTATCCGGCTTCACGCGAAGTTGCCCCTCCAGCAACACACGCGCCTGCTCAAACGCGCTCATCCACTCCTGCTTTGGCCTGCCGGCCGTCTGGGCAATGCGGCCCAGCCGGTAATACGCCGCCGGGTCCGACCGGACGCGTGCAACGACGTCGCCCATCTGCGCCAGGGCGTCATCCGCCCGCTGCATGTACACGAGCACTTCTGCGTGCAGTTCCAGAGCATCCGGATGCTCTCTGTCCTCCTGCAATGCCCGGCGGTACCGCAATTCCGCCTCGGGAAACTCTCCGCGAAACTGATAGACCAGCCCGGCCGTGACCTGGGAGGAGGCGTTGAGCGGATCCACCTCCGCCGCGGCAAGAGCCGCCTGAAGGGCATCCTCCGTCTCACCCAGCAATGTCAGAACTATCGCCAGGCGGCGGAGGGCTTCCGCATCGCTGGGCGATCGTTTCACGGCCTCCTGGAGACGCGATGCCGCCTTGGCATACTGGCCGTTCATCTGTTCCACGAGTCCCCACGTCCGGAATGCTTCCGCCTTCGGCGCCCCGAGACTTATCGCCCGCTCCACACATGCCAGCGCCGCGGGAAGCCGGGACTTGTCAGGCACAGAAGCCCGTTCACTCTCCAGTATGTATGTCCACCCCAGCGCAGCCCAGGCATCACCATCGGTCGAATCCTCTCTCACGGCGTGCCGGAATGCGGCCATGGCCTGATCGACGGCATCACTCGCGCCGCTCTGCATCGCGGCGCGCGCTCTCAAGTACGAACCATATCCGGTGCGCGGCGTAGACGGAGGTGCCGAGGCAAGAGGGTGGTCGGCTTCGGGAAGCCCTACCTCCATCGCCTGCAGGATGTTCCGTGCCAGCTCCAACCGCCTGTGCGGCAGGTTCTCCAGCGATGACTCCAGCGTCGTTTTCCAGACAGGCGTCGACTTCAACGTGTCCATCAATGTGATCGCACCGGAAAACTCATCGCCACGAATGGACGCAGTCCAGAGCACATAGTAGCCCGCCCCGAATGACTGCGCCAACCTTGTCGGCCGGGCCGAGCGCCCCCGCGTGGCAAGGACCGTCGGAGTGGCCAACACCTGCACTGATGGCACGCTCCCAAGATCCCCGATCAGGTCAGCGGCAAATGCATCGACCATTCCTTGCTCCGCTGTGCCGCCCTCCAGTAGTGTGGGAGGGAAAACACAGATGACGCGCTCCGGCGGCACGACGGCATTCATCACCGCGTCCACTACCCTGTATCCCACATACACTACAACAAGAATGCCAAGAACGGTAAGAAGAGGCCTTATCGGAATATGAACCTTCGAGACGCGAGCGACAGCCCTGTCCAGAAGCGGTGGCTGCTGACGGCGCGCCGCCGGTGCGCTCGGCACAACGATGGTCTCGTCGTCACTCTTCTGGATCTCCGTGGGACCCCAGAAATCGGAGTCCTTGCCGCCTTTGGGAATTGCCGGCTGTTCGACGGGAGCCGGCGGCGGCTGTGCGGCTTTATGCTTCTTTTCTTCCTCCTTGATGAGTTCCGCCAGCTTCCAGGCGCGTTCGATCTGCTGATGCAACGCCAGCGCTTCTTCATTCCCACCGTCTAGCAAAAGCAGGCGGTCGAGTTTCGTCATCGCCTGCTCGTACTTTTCCTGCTCATACAGTGAGACCGCGGCATCGTAGAGGGACGTCACATCTTCGCCCGCTTCCCTGCGGGATGGTGGCGGTTGTGACCGTACGGGAGACTCTTCGGAAACGGGAGGAAACTCCGCCGTCAAAGCCGGCTCGTCAGATGAAAACGGCCCCGAATCAGAAGGAGATTCAGCCTGCGAAACTTGCGTGCTTTGTTCAGGTGCAGATTCTGCTTCCGGCTCAGGTTCACGGGCATGCTCCGCCACCTCGGCCATCCGGTTGCGAAATCCGGTCAAATCCGGATCGAACGGATCAAGAAGCTCCAATTCCGCAAAAATTTCCCTGGCATTGTCAAGGTTTCTTCTGTCCAGAGCGATGGAAAGCCGCTCGCGAAGAATCATCGCGCGCTGTTCTTTTTCGGCTTCATACGAGGGAGAAGAAGGGTATGGCGGAGGAAGAGTAGGAAAAGGAGACGATGCCTCGTCATCATGAGGATGCTCGGGGGAGTGCCCGGTCGAGCGATCCTCTTCTTCGATTCGCTTTAATTCGGCTTCCTCCGCACGGCGCCGGATTTCATCCAGCAACCGTTCGCGGTCTTCGTCGTGTTGCTTGTTTGGATCATCGGACACCATTGCGCAAAAATATATCCAAATCAGCCAAGAATGTCAACAAATCCGCGATTTTGACTACGAATTGGCAGCAACCAGAATGGTCAAAATGTCCCCTTCCAGCGTGGTACGCGGACTTTCCACAATCCGCCCGATCTCTTTTCCTTCGCGAAGGAATATGAACGTGGGAACTCGATCGACAACATATGTCTTCTCCATCCCCTCCGGACTGCTCTTCATGCGATCCAGGGCGTAGAGCGTATAACGGGTCTGATCCATCCCAACTTCGTCCGCGATGCGTAGAAATCTAGGAACTTCACGCCTGCTGTCTGAACACCACGTCCCGATGAAGACCACCACATCCACCCCCTCTTGCGCCTGACGGATCATCTCTACGAACGGTGGATCGATCGGGGCCTGTTCGTGCGATGTCAGCCAACGCTCCGAGAGATCCGCACGATTGATCTTTCCCACAAGCACGTCCTTCTCCTGTGACACGGGAACGGTCCCGCATCCGCAAAGCACCAGAAGGCATGCTGCAAGTATGGTCGGATAGAATCTCATGCTCTCGTCCTTCAATTGCATTTCGACGGGAATGCGCTATATTAGTGTAATTTACGAACGAACACGGGAAAAGACAAGGTCAACACAGCTCATGACTCAACCACTCGACCGCCGGTACGACGTCCAGGCCCTCTCATCGATTGATGTTGCCGCACTCGAAACCTTCCCTTATGAGTACGCGGGCAAAGAGATCACCATGGCCATCGAGACCGACGAGTTCACAGCAGTTTGCCCCTGGTCTGGCCTCCCCGATTTTGCCACAATCCGGATTGAGTACGTTCCCGGCAAGGTGTGCATCGAATTGCGATCGCTCAAATACTATCTCCACAGCTATCGCAATGTGGGTATCTACCAGGAGCACGTTGTGAACAGGATCCTGGAGGATCTGGCAAGGTGTGCGAAACCAAAGTGGATGAAAGTTTCCGCTGACTACCGCATCCGCGGTGGAATCCACACAGTCGCCAGCAGAGAATACCAGGAGCCCCGGAGAGGCAAACCGCGCGGACGCTAGCCTTTTCGCCGCACAGACCCCCGGGGAAATTTCAACCGCGTCAACATCACCGCGTCATCAAGATACCTCATGCGCCCGCGCAGAGCCCTCAGAGATCCTACGTCGATCTTCACGGAATGCACATTCGCATCCGGACGAATCCGCGTATCCAGAAGGAGTCTTCCGGAAGGATCAAAGGCATAGGAATACCCTCCTTCCTTTCCTCTTGCGTTGCATCCCACAACGACCATCTGGTTCTCAATCGCGCGCGCCTTGAGCAGACTCTGCCACGCTTCATTGCGTACAAGCGGCCAGCGTGCTGGAACGAACAGGATTTCCGCGCCTTCACGCGCGAGCAGGCGGGTGAGTTCGGGAAACCGCAGGTCGTAGCAGATGATAATGCCGGCCTTCAGTTTCCATCCGGATCCGGAAATCACAAACGACTTCGCACTTCTGCCCGGACGGAAGAGACGGGGTTCGTCCGCGGGTCGGAACAGATGGATCTTGTCATACCGGTGAATGAGACGTCCGCGGTGGTACACAAGCGAAGTGTTGGTGAGGACATTCGTCCTGCCGCGAAGGGCCACCGAACCGGCGATGCAGGTGGTGCGCGAACGTTTCGAGAATGCGCGAAGGCGCCGCAACGTCGCATCGCCGGGAGTGTGCACGCCCTCTCCCTTCCGCAATGCTTCATAGCCGCCGTCCAGAAGTTCGGGAAAGAGGACAATGTCGGCCGGGGAGCGCAGAGTGGCAAGCGATGCGAGATCTGAAACGAGGGAGAGTCGAACGGTCATAGGATCCTCATGCAAAAAAAAACCCCGGCACGTGAGCCGGGGCCGTAACAGAACAACAGAGTATCAAGGGTTAGATCTTCGTGACGCGCAGCGCCTGAAGTCCTTTGGGCCCTTTCTCGACGTCAAACTCAACTCGATCACCTTCGTTGAGGGTCTTGTACCCTTCCCCGACGATGGCCTTGTAGTGCACGAACACGTCTTCACCGGTTTCGCGCTTGATAAAACCGAAACCCTTGGCTCCGTTGAACCATTTGACGACTCCCTTTTCCATGGGAGGTCTCCTTGAGATGTTCCTGGTATGCGTACGGCAGCGCCGCCCGTCAAGGGCACCTGGTTTTTTGCCTCTTAATAGCTCTCAGGTCGGGTAGCGGGTGCCGGACCACGACTCTCAGCGCTGTTACAAGCGCTTGCTGGGCGACCCAGAGAACATCACTTGCAGCAACGGAACCATTAAAGGGCGCAAAAAACGGTGTACAGTTATTTGCGTTTGCAAGATAGGGTTTTCAAAAACGAAGGTCAACAGAATTTTGGAGCCCCCTTCCCACCTCGGGGGCTCCCTCAAACCGGTCCGTCAAAACCGGCTACTGAACTGTGAAGAAAACTTCTCCACCCATGATCACACTCACGGAGACCGAAAACCAGCTTTGGATCTCCATTTCTTCCAGGAGAATTGCCTCAAGGGCTGCCCGCTCCTCACTCGACAGTCTTCCAAAGTAGTACCGGATTCTCATGTTCGATCCTCGCTCACCGATCACATCTCATACGATCCGTTTCTTGAGAGAGGTAATAACGAAATGCGTGCCAGAGGGAGAATCGCTAAAACAGGGGAAAATTGGAGGGTTTGACGTCCAGAAATTACTACAGTGTGGTAATTCCGGCACTCATGCATGAGAAGGAGGTATTTTTTTCCTCCCTATTCCTCGTGGAGCTCGCTCCTCACCAGCATGAGCACTGCAGATTGGGGGACGATCAGGTACTTGACATCTTCGAATTCGATCTCGATCCCCTGTTCCCTGAGGAAGATCGCATAATCCCCCTCCCGCGCCTGCAGGGGAATGTACCGCATGGGCTCCCGGTTCGTCGACCAGGGCTCGTCTTCCGTGTAGTTCGGATTCGGGATGGGATAGCCCGGACCGACATGCACCACTCTGCCGCTGGCCACTTTTTCCTTTTCGCGGACCGACGCCGGCAGATAAAGCCCCGATTTTGTCTTGTCCTGTCCTTCGTCCAGGGAGAGCAACATGCGGTCCCCGACGACGATGAGTTCTTTCTTCACGCGAATCGCCATGATGGATCTCATTTGAGGTGACACGATCTCAGTATACCAATTCGCCCGATAAACCTCAACCATGGCACATCTTGCAGGAATCGCCCATACTTCGTACATTACTCGACGCAGTTCAGTCACTTTCCGATAAACCGTAACAACCCCTCAGATCCTATGTCCATTTCAGTTCGGAATCTCACCAAGGTCTATGGTGAGCAGAAGGCGGTGGATGACATATCCTTTGACGTCAACACCGGCGAAATCCTCGGTTTCCTCGGACCCAACGGTGCGGGGAAAACCACAACGATGAAGATCCTCACCTGCTACATGCCTCCCACCATGGGAAGCGTGCAGGTGGACGGACTCAGCATCGATGAGCACTCCCTCGAAGTCCGGAAGAAGATCGGATACCTCCCGGAAATGAACCCGCTCTACCACGACATGAACGTGTTGGACTACCTGGAGTACTCGGCTCAACTGCACGGTCTCCGGAAAGGCGCGGTCCATCACCGGATCAAGGAAATGGTCCGCGTCTGCGGCCTGGAGTCGGTCCGTCACAAGGATATCGGCGAGATGTCCAAGGGATTCCGCCAGCGTGTCGGACTTGCGCAGGCCATGATTCATGATCCCGAGGTGCTCATTCTGGACGAGCCGACAAGCGGACTCGACCCAAATCAAATCGTCGAAATCCGGAATCTCATCAAAGAACTCGGCCAGGCCAAGACCCTCATTCTCTCCACGCACATCCTCTCGGAAGTCCAGGCAACATGCGACCGGGTCCTGATCATCAATGAAGGAAAGATCGTCGCCGACGGTTCCCCGGAAAAGCTCCAGCAGGAGTTCCACGGCGCAGAGTCCCT
>JADLEA010000122.1 GCA_020846365.1 Bacteroidota bacterium | reverse complement strand
TCGAGGTGCGGTGGGTGGATTTCATCGCGGTCTCGGGCGCTTCCATGCTGCTGAGCATCCTTGCCTCGCTGTATCCGGCAAGCCGAGCAGCACGGCTGACGCCGGTGGAGGCCATCCGGTGGGAATAGAGGAGGACCTGGACGTGCCTGATCAACAGCCGATCATCACGGCGACGGCAATCACGAAGACGTTTCAGACGGGCGACACGCAGGGATCAAAGCTCTGCGTCCTGCGAGGGATCACGCTGCGGATTAACGCGGGAGAGATTATCGCCGTCGTGGGTGCGTCCGGCGCGGGGAAGAGTACGCTTCTGCACATCCTCGGCACGCTGGACCGTCCGACATCCGGCGAGGTGATCTATGATACGTCAAACGTGTTCGCACTTGATGATGAAGCACTGGCGAAATTCCGGAATCGTTCCATCGGATTCGTTTTTCAGTTCCACCATTTGTTGCCTGAGTTCTCCGCACTGGAGAATGTCGCAATGCCCGCGTTGATCAGCGGTGAGCGGCTGGCGAAGGTCCGTGACCGGGCATTTGCGCTCATGGAAGAAGTGGGGGTGGGCGAGAGGGCGGATGCCCGGCCTCCCCAACTGTCCGGAGGGGAGCAGCAGCGGGTCGCCGTGGCACGTGCACTCATGAACAATCCCCGGGTGATCCTGGCAGACGAACCCTCGGGCAACCTGGACAGTGCCAACGCCGATCTTCTGCACAGGTTGATCTGGGATCTGAGCAGGAAGCGGGGTCAGACGTTTGTGGTGGTCACGCACAATGAGTCCCTTGCCCGGCGTGCGGATAGGATCGTCCGCATCGTGGACGGGGTCATTGAGCAGGTATGAAACGGCCGAAGGGTAGCTGCATCCACCGGGGGACGTGCCGGTTTCGGCTTGAATATGTTGAGGAATTCCGCATGCAAAAAAAATTCCGAAAACTCTTGACAAAGAGTCTTTTTCTTGTAAATTGGCTTGTGACCTATACGACAGTTTCTCCCCTGACTGTTGTACGAAACATGGTCAAGCCCGGCGTTCCCCCCAACGCTGGGCTTTTATTTTAAGGGGGGGTAACCTCAACGGAGAACCTGACTGTGTCAAAAGTGATAAAGACACGCGGTAAAGTCCGCAAGGCGCCACACGAAGATCATATGCCTCTCTCCAGGGAGAACTTCTACATCCTCGGTGCGGGGCTGCTGGTCATCGCTGCAGGGTACGTGGCAATGCTTGAAGGATCGGTGGAGGGGTTCTTGCCCCTTGTCGCCGCTCCCATCCTCCTGGTGATTGGATACTGTGTACTCATTCCCCTCGGCATCCTGTACCGGAAGAATATGTTTGCCCGGAACAACGTCGATGCCGCCGGGAAATCACCGCAGCAGGCCTGAGAGTAGACGGAGCCCGAAGGAAGCACGAGATCATGAGGATGCTTTGGTGTGTCGCGGTGGCGTTGGTTGCCCTCGGCGCGCATGCATATGCCGATGATGAACCCGCTGCACCGCGGCAAACATTGGTGGTGTACCAGGATCTCATGCGTAAGGTCGCCGATTCGCTCTTTTCTTCTCTGCCGGCTTCTCCGCCACCCACGACGCAATTCAACCTGCTCCCCGTCTCCACCTACTGGTTCCTGGAACAGCCCGTCCACGATGCTCTGCGTCTCCGGTCCGCCGTTCCCAGCACGTCGCCCGATGCCGATTTCCAGGCGGAATTCGGCGTAACCCGAAGTTTGGTCACGTACGAGAACCCCCGGCGGTCATGGTTTTTTGGCGCGCAGGCAGTCGATCGTGTCGTACAACTTACCGTCTGGACAAAACTTCTTGACCACGCATCAGGAAAGATTCTGGTCGCGAGAGAATCAGAGGCGTTGTTCAGAGACACGGTGTGGGTTTCAGAAGTGGACGCGTTGGAGACTCCGGGAGTGCCGGCGACCAGGGGGACCCTGCCTGCGCCCGGAATCTTCTCCTCGCTCGTGGAGCCAGTGGTCTTGATAGGGACCATTGCGGTTGCCATCGTTCTCCTCTTCACCGTGAGGAACTGATCGATGAGCGCCGGCTTCGTCTATACGCTCCTTCTCGGCGTGCTCCTGATCGCGGGGGATGAGCACCTCCAGCCGGTGAATCAGGTTGACGCCGGGCAGGACGCCCGAGCAGACTCCTTCCAGGTCAGAATGCTTGCGGTGGGGGACATGAATCTCGGGCGGCGCCTTGGCCGCATCCTGCTGACAGGCGACACGCTCGCCCCGTTTCAGTTTGTGCGGGATTCGCTCCGGGCATACGATGTGGTGTTCGGAAACCTGGAGTGTCCGGTATCGGAGCAAGGCGGTGTCACGGAGCATCCGCGGAACAATATTATCTTCACGGCGCCGCCGGTTGCGGCCTGGTCACTGGCCCGGGGCGGAGTGGATATCGTCTCCACCGCCAATAACCATGCGATGGATTTCGGCGTTGCCGCGCTCCACGAAACGCGTATGTGGCTGGATTCGGCGGGCGTCGCCCACGTGGGAACATCCGCAGATCCTTCGCGCCTCTACGAACCCACCCTGCTGCGCCGCAATGGCATTCGCATGGCGTTCTTTGCGTGCACAGAGTTCGTCAATGATGATCCGAAGGGATGGCGGAGTGTGGTTGCGTCAGCGGACACCGCCGCGCTGTTCCCCCGCATGC
>JADLEA010000121.1 GCA_020846365.1 Bacteroidota bacterium | reverse complement strand
CGTGACGTTCAAGAACCCGGGAGACGCGCTCACCGTCGCCGGATCGATCTCGCCCGAGCATCTGCTTCTCGAAACAGACAGCCCTTACCTGGCCCCGGTGCCTCACCGTGGAAGGCGCAACGAGCCGTCGTACATCCCCGCGATTGCCGACCGCATCGCCGCGGCCCAGCAGCTCACGGCGGAGGATATTGCGCGCACCACAACGTACAATGCCTTCCGTCTTTTTGGTATCGGCGAAAAGCCCGGTCCGCGATTCACCTACACGCTGAAGAACTCCCTCTACATTAACCTGACCATCCGGTGCAACGCTGATTGTGTGTTCTGCGACCGGAAGGGGGAAGCCGTAGTCAAGGGACACAACCTGAAGATCGATCGGGAGCCCTCCGCGGAAGAGGTGATCCGGGAGATCGGCGATCCGAACCGCTATGCGGAGATCGTGTTTTGCGGGTACGGCGAACCGACCATACGCCTGGATGCCCTCAAGACTGTCGGGCAGTGGGTCAAGGCACACGGGGGCCGGACGCGGTTGAACACCGACGGGCACGGAAACGTGATCAACAAGCGGAACATCGTGCCGGAGCTCGTGGGCATCATTGACGCTGTTTCGATCAGCCTCAACTCCACTGACCCCGAGCAGTACGGCGCGCTCATGCGTCTGGATGGACAGCGCTTCTTCCCGGCAATGGTGGAGTTTGCAAAGGAGGCCGTTCGCCTGCTCCCACGCGTGGTCATGACCATCGTGGATCTGAACGAGGTCGACGAAGCCAGGGCACGCGCGTTCGTGGAGCAGGAGATCGGGGCCGTGTTCTCCAAACGACCCTTCTTCTGACACTCTCCGGGCAACGCTGATGGACTCCAGGAATATCCTGGTGCTTGCCGAAGGTCAGCTGGGTGACCTTTTGCTGTTGACGCCTGCCCTTCATGCGATCCGCAATGGCAATCCTGATGCCCGACTCACCGTCCTGATCTTTCACCGGCACCGCACGGCACGCGCGGGCGCTGCGCACCTCCTCTTTCCATCCGACGGTACCGGCTCGGCCGCGGTGCTCACCTCCCATCCTTCCGTTGATGAAGTCCTGGAGGCCAACCGGTCAGATTTGCGGGCAATGCGCGGATGGGGGAGGATCTCGGGAGAAGCATCGCTCGTCAGGGAGATCCGGAAACGGGGATTCGACACCGTCCTCTGCACCTTTCCTGAAGATCGCTTTGCCGTGCTCGCGTTTCTCTCCGGCGCGCGGAAACGTGTGGGGCAAAAAGATCAATCCCTCTCCTGGCTCCTGAATGTCACGCCTGCAATTACCAAAAGAACGATCGGGGTACTGGAGTACTATTGCCGGTTGGCCGAATGCTGCGGCGGAAAAGTCGAAAACCGGCAGACGAAGTTCCATATGCCCACGGTAGCAATGGAAAGTGCGTCGGATCGGCTGCGGGAGCTTGGACTGGACGATGTCCCCTGGATTGCCGTGCATCCCGGGGCGAGCGGGGACTACAAGGTCTGGCCTCCCGGACGGTACGCGGCGTTGATCGATATGCTCCGTGCGCGCAGGGTCCCCGTGGTGCTGTTCAGCGGTCATGCGGACGGTGCGATTCTGGACGCCGTCACGAATGCGCTCGCCGCCCCGGTACCGGTCATCCTCACGGGTGACGATGTCCCGTTGCTGGGGGCTTTCTTGCAGAGGGCTGCATTGTGTATCAGCAACGACTCCGGCCCAAGGCACCTCGCGGTGGCAGTGGGCACGCCGTCCCTGGCGCTCTTCCGGCGCTTCCATGGGAAGGAATGGAACGTGTATCCGGAGACGGACGCATGCGCGACGTTGACGGGAAGGGAAGAGTGCCCGGTGTGTCCGGCCGCGGCGTGCCTCGACCGGATTCCGCCTACTGAGCGTTTCGGCTCGGCATGTATGCGTCAGATTGGCGCTGAGCAGGTTCTTCAGCGCAGTCTTGAAATGATGGGGAGGTCACGTCCGCACGCGTGACGCGAAGCGCCAGCGCATGAGGACAGGGTAGCAGGGGAGTAACCCCGGAAACACCTGACGTTTAGTTACTCCTTCACACGGTACTCGTCATACGTCTTCTGGTGGGAAGGATCGATCCGGGACAGCTTCAGGTAGATCGTGCGGTCCGGATATCCCTGCAGCACATCTGCGAGCTCCATGTACTTCGTGTCAAAAAACGTTTTGAAGACCAGATTCCGCGCCTCGATGTTTTCTCGCACCTTTCCGATCACGTCGAGCGCCTTCACGATGTTGCCGTACGCCTTCTGCGGGTCCGTTCCCAGGGAGTCCAAACCTCCGAAGTGGTAGTGATAGGATGCCACCCTGATCCCCGCGACTTTGGGGTTGAGAAGCTCGGTCACCAGTTGCGCCCTGCTGTATCCGGAAGTGATCGGCTGCCATCCTCTCTGCGACGTTGAACGGCCCAGGCTGGCAACGTCGGAGGCCTTCTGGAACCACGGCGTGCCGGCAAGGCTCTCGTAGGTGTCATAGTCGTAGCCCAGGATGAGGTAGACGTAGAAATCCAGGAAACTCGAAAGGTCGTTGAAGGAATAGGGGGAGTGATTGATGGGGCGGTCTTTGAGGTACGTGAATTCCCATGCCTCGTCAAACAGGCGGACCACCGCGGTGTTCTTGTTCCCGCCGTACACCGGGCGCTGGCTTCCGATGAACACCTGTGCGCTGTATCTGTTTTCTCCGGTCGCACCCTGTATGAAAATGTCGAACGTGCACCGGATCTTCTCTTCGATCGGATCGGTTCCCCACTGATACTCGTTCACGTACGTGCGAATGGCGTTCTCGAAATCCTGCAGCAAGTCCTTGTGTGACGCCCCCACCGACTCGTAATTCACCTTAACGGTACAATCGATCTGCTGTGCCCGGACCTGCGTCGCCACAAGAGCAGCGGCGGCAGCGGTCACGATGAAGAGTGTGAGAAATCGAGAGGACATTGGGGCTCCTTCTGCGAGATGAGGTCTACACGAATATACGGCTTTTGCACGCCGTGTACAATTGTTTCTTCGGAAAGTAGGGCGTTGGCGAGTAGAGTGGGGTGGAGGCGAGACGTGAACACTCGGCGATGGGTGTGGTGGATTCTGCTTCTCTGGTGTCCGTTGTGCGGTTACGCTGCTTTTGAGCGGCCTGTTTCGGGAGCGCATCATGTCGGGCTGGCCGGCGCCACCGCAACGCTGTCCGGGGATCCATGGGGAATGCTTGCTAACCCGGCCGGCATCCTTGGAGTTCACGGGTGGACGATCGCGACATCTGCGACCCCGTCAATGTTCGGGATTCCGGAACTCCGGTACCTTGCCGCTGCGGCGGTTCTTCCGGTGTCATGGGGCACGATCGGTGCGGCTGGCACCACTTTTGGCGTGGATGGGTACCGGGAGATTACCGCCGGCGTTGCCGTGGCCTTCCCGCTGGGCCCGGCTTTCGGCTGCGGCATAAGAGTCAATGCGCTCTGGTTGGGGATCGCATCCTATGGAAGCACGCTCGTGCCGACGTGTGACGTCGGGGTTCAGGCTCGTCTTGCGGATTTCTTCTCTGTCGGGTTTCTCCTGGAGAATGTCACGGGAGCCCGCCTTGGAGCTCAACACGAAACTCTCCCCCGTTCGATGGAGTTTGGCATCGGCCTGGCATCGTCGGACCTTGGCGTTCAGGCCTATGCTTCGGCGTGGAAAGAGCTCTCCGGACCGCTCGATTGGCGCATGGGTGTCTCGTTCGCGCCATACGAGTGCCTCACCCTGCGCACGGGGATCTCGACCGATCCGGCGCTTCTGTGCGCAGGATTTGGATTGACGGTCGCCCCGGTGATGCTCGACTACGCCGTCAGCCATCACTGGCAGCTGGGAGTGACCCACCATGTTTCGCTCGCGCTGTCCTTGGAATGATGCGGAGACCCGGACATCGGACTGGTTGCTGGTCTTGCGCTGCGGCGCTCGTCCTCATCATCAGCATCGATGGGCCGGCGATCGGTCAAACCTCTACGGCTGACACATCCGGAACGGAAGACGTCAGAGATGTCGTGGAGCGATACGCAGAGGACGAGAACGGCCAGGAACTGTTCGAGGATCTTTCGTGGCTTGTGGAGCATCCTCTGGACCTGAATGCAGCCGGCCGGGCGGACCTCCTCCGGATTCCCGGTGTAACAGCGAGCGACGCAGACTTCGTTGTTCGGTTTCGCCGGCGGGTGGGAGGAATTTCGTCTCTGGATCAGCTCCGCCGGGCGGGGAGCGACGGCACCAGACTCTCCTTTTTGCTCTCTCCGTTTATACGCATCCGGACGAGCCATCGAGCATCACTCCGCACGCGATCCAGGTGGCGTTGGAATCCGGGCGGTGGTGTCGCCGGTGCTCGTGGCCATCCCCCTGGTCCGGCGTCGGATGAACTACACCGTCTCGAAGCCCATCTCTGGGAGTCAGTGATGTGCGGAGTATCTTTCGATCGTGATGCAGGCGAGCGCTATGGCAATGCGTTCTATTCCGGATTTGTGCGTGTGACGGATGGCCTCGGGTTTGATGATCTGATCATAGGGGATTACCGGGCGAGAGGGGGGATGAACCTTGCGCTTGGGTCACCAGGCTCGGCATTCGGATCGGGCATGCGTGCCAGCGGCCCGGGCCCGGACACACGGATTGAACCCTTTCATGGATCTGCCGAGTCAAGCGTGCTGAGAGGGATTGCGGGAACGCGGCTCCTTCGCTTTCAAGCGGGAACGCTCCGGTTGTCCGGCCTGTTTTCGAGGACACCGCTTTCGGCCTCGCTGGACTCCTGCGGGAATGTCACGAGCATCGCCAGTGCTTCGGCGTTTACCACGGAGGATGCTCTTGGGAGGCAACACAATACGCACGAGACGACGCTGGCGATGCGCGCAGTGTTTTCTGCGCGCGTGGCATTCTCACTTGGGGTGACGGTCTTGCGCACGAAGCTCTCCCGCCCGCGACTTGAGGATAAGCCCTTTGATCCTTCCCGGTCCACCGGCGTGCTTGCGCTGGACGGCTCGATCGCGCGGGGTCCGGTCTCTCTCTGGGGAGAATGCTCATGGTCCGCGACCGGTGCAGCAATCGCCGGGCGATGCCAATGGGCTCTTGATGGGCGAACCTCCCTGACGTGCGCGGCATGGTACTTCGGTCCGGGGTACTGGAACCCCAGGGCCGGAGGATCCAGCGGAAGTGGGGATGCGCGGAACCACGGAGGCGCATGCCTGTCGTGGATCTGCGTGATCTCCGGCCGGACTACGCTTACGGGGTACATCGAGCATTACCGCCGGCCTTGGAGGACCGCCTTTGATCCGATGCCGCCATCGGGATCGGAAATCGCGATAGGCGTCACGTCTCGCGTCGTCCCAAGAGTTACTGTTGAGGCCCGCATCGCCTCCTCCCGCAAGGAGGGAGCGTATACGAAGGGCACCACCTCGAGCATCCCGGACAGGGAGATGATGTTCGATCTCCGGAACCGGATTCGTTGCGGATTGGAGGTTGGCCTTGGTCCACTGGGCGGATTGCGGTCGCGTGTGGATTGGGTCCAGGTTCAGGTGCCGGGGGACGGCAAGACTGAAACGGGGTGGATGTTTCTGCAGGAGCTACGCATCGCCTGGCCGGGACTCCCCAGGGTGAATGCGCGGCTGTCTCTCTATCAGACGGATTCGTATGCATCACGGCTCTACGCTCAGGAACGCGATGTGGAAGGCGCGTATGCAAACCCACCCTGCTACGGCTCAGGAATGCGCTGGTATGTTGTCGTCCGGCAGTCCGTTGTTGCGGGGTTCGCCCTTTCGGCAAAGATCGCTGCGTCCACGAACATGAACGGCGCATTCACTTTGCCTTCATCCAGCACGGTCTCCGTACAGGTTGATTTTCAGACGAACCCGGACTAGATTTGATTCATGATGTTGAAATTGTAGCGGCCTTTTCATTCATTACACAGTTTAGGATGAACACGTCCGGGCGCAAAGCCCCGACAAAGAGCTGCGGCGGCCCCGGACAAGAGGAAACAGAGAGCAAAGCATGGCCAAGACAAAGGTGGCAGTCGGAATTGATGTCGGCGGCACGAACACCGTTTTCGGGTTTGTGGATCGAAACGGGAGGTGTCTGAAGGAGGCGTCGATCCCCACCAGGGCGCAGGAGGATGCGCCGTTGCTTGTTGGACGGCTTTATGAGGCGATCACGCGCGAGTTCGCGCCCCTGGCGGATGCAGCGGAATTATGCGGGATCGGGATAGGCGCCCCAAACGGCAACTACTTCCGGGGAACGGTCGAGAATGCTCCCAATCTCAGCTGGAAAGGCGTCGTGGATGTGGTCGGGCTTTTCAAGAAGCACTTTCCGCTTCCCGTTGCCATCACGAATGACGCCAATGCCGCCGCCCTCGGCGAGGGAATGTTCGGTGCGGCGAAGGGGATGAAGGATTTCATCGTGATCACGCTCGGCACGGGCGTGGGCAGCGGGCTGGTGGCAAACGGACAGTTGATCTACGGATCCGACGGATTCGCCGGAGAGTTGGGACACACCATTGTAGATCCCCAGGGGCGATGGTGCGGATGCGGGCGGAGGGGATGCCTCGAGTCCTACGCTTCAGCAAGCGGCATCTGCCGCACCGTCTTCGAACTGCTCGCCATCCGGAGGGAACCCTGTTCGCTCCGGGGCGTCAGCTTTGAGGAGATCACCTCGAAGATGATCACGGAGGCCGCCGAGAAGGGCGATCCTATCGCGATCGAGGCATTCGATGTCACCGCCCGGATACTGGGCATGAAGCTGGCGGATGCGGTGGCACATACGAGCCCGGAGGCCATCATCCTGTTCGGCGGGTTGGCTCACGCGGGCGCGCGCATCTTCGAGCCGACGAAACGGTATATGGAGGAGTACCTGCTGCCCATATTCAGGAACAAGGTGAAGTTGCTTCCATCGGGGCTAACCGAAGGAAACACCGCGGTTCTGGGAGCAGGCGCGCTGATCTGGGGCGAGCTTGCCCGGCAGGGAATCTGATGCACGGTGCAGAATGGGAGTGAGGAGGATGTGTTGATGGCTGAGACACGAAACAGGGTGGTGGTGGCCATGAGCGGGGGAGTAGATTCTTCGGTCGCGGCGGCCCTTCTGGTGGAACAAGGATACGATGTCGTGGGGATCACACTCAAAACGTACCGGTACGAGGACGTCGGAGAGGTCCCTGCGAATGAAAGCAGTTGCTGCTCCCTCGAAGGCATCAATGACGCCCGCGCCGTTGCTGCACACCTGGGCATCCCCCACTATGTGCTGGATTTCAGCGAGCCGTTCGCCGAGAAGGTCATCGAGCCGTTTGTGGCCGAGTACCTCGCCGGCCGGACTCCGAATCCTTGCGTGCTCTGCAACCGGACGATCAAGTGGGAGGAATTGCTGCGGAAGGCGGATGCGCTGGGCGCCGGAGCCGTTGCCACGGGCCACTACGCCCGCATGCAAACGGACCCTGCCACAGGCAGGCGGTATATCACGAAAGGGAAGGACCGGGAGAAGGATCAATCGTATGCCCTCTGGGGCTTGACGCAGGATTCGCTTCACCGCACACTCTTCCCCCTGGGCGAAATGACCAAAGCCGGGGTCCGGGAGACCGCCGCGCGATTCGGCCTCTCGGTCGCCGCAAAGGGTGAGAGCTTTGAGATCTGTTTTGTTCCGGACAACAGCTATGAACGGTTTCTGAAACACCGCATCCCGGATCTGGAGGAGAAAGTCCGGGGAGGGAAGCTCATCCTGGATGGGGCCGAAGTGGGGGAGCACCGCGGATATCCGTTCTTCACCATCGGGCAGAGGAGGGGATTGGGATATGCGGCGGGGGAGCCCGTATTCGTCACCCGCATCGATGCTGCCACGAACCGGGTTGAGCTGGGGCGGGAGAAGGATCTGCGCGCCACGGAGTTGATCGCATCCCAGGCGAACATGATGAAAGTCGAAACTCTCCGACCCTCCCGGCGCGTTACGGCCCGCATCCGTTCTCAGGACCCCGGCAGCCAGGCAACGGCGACGACGCTGGACGATGGGCGGATTCATGTGAGGTTCGACGAACCGCGGCGGGCGATCACGCCGGGCCAATCCGTGGTGCTGTACGAAGGGGACGATGTGCTTGGCGGCGCCGTCATCGATGAGGTTTCGCAGGCGTAATGCAGGAGCGGGTCATCCCGCATTGCGTGGCCGGGCACCACACGTTTATGAATGGTGTTGCCCGGACGAACGTGGCGTGCTCTCATCTGTTGTCTCTGTCTGCCTGCCGGACCGGCCCGGCGACGTCGACGGGATCTTGAAGACCGCTGAGGCGCGGGAAAGCGACATTCACATCCTTGTACACGGGATCAAGCATGAAGATTACTCCTAATGTTGCGAATACGTACGGGTGGTTCAGCATCGCTGTGATGGTGGTGCTGTTTATTTTGGTCCTCATGGACCTGGTCCCGCGCACGTGGTACTACCCGCTGCTCGGCGTTGCAGTGGCTCTGTACATGGTGCGCGTCACTCTGCGATTGATCCTGGGGAGGCAGGCGCGGCTGGATAAGGAAAGCAAGCAGAAGGGGGACGGGAACACCCCGGGCGCAGAGCCGAAGTCCTGACCGATGATCCGCTTCGGGATACTCGGAACGGCTGCGATTGCGCGGTCCTTTCTGGGAATGCCGCTGCGTAACGCCGTCATCTCCGCTGTGGCATCCAGGGATGCTACGCGCGCAGCGTCCCTGGCGCGCGAGCACGGCATCCCCCTCCACTACGGCCGCTATGAAGACCTCCTCGCCGATCCCTCCATCGATGCAGTCTATATCCCTCTGCCGCCGGCGCTGCATGCCCCGTGGGTGGTGAAGGCAGCGGAAGCCGGCAAACACGTCCTGGTTGAAAAACCGGCCGCGCCGTCCTCTGCTGACGTTCAATGCATGGTGGACGCATGCAGGAAGCACAACGTGCTGTACATGGAAGGATTCATGTACCGGTTCAAGGCAATCCACCGCCGCGTCCGCGAGATGGTGAACAGCGGGGACCTGGGGGACGTTCGTTATATCGATTTCAACTGGTGCTTCAACATGAAGGCGCTGCGTCGAAGCCCGTTCCGTCTGGATGCGAAGGCCGGAGGTGGTGCGCTGAACGATCTGGGTGTCTACGGGGCGGATTTTTTGCGCTTCCTTGGATTACCGTCGCCCGCGGTGGTCCATGCTTCGATTCAGAGAGAAGAGACGGGGGGCGTCGACATGTTCTCGCACGCCGTGTTGCGTGCCGGCGGGACGCTGATGTCGCTGACCTGCGGCTTCACCTGTGATGCCAACTACTACGTGCTCGGCGGGGACAAGGGTTCAGTCTATGTTCCCGGGTCGTTATCAGGCCGCATGGTGCCCAATGTCGCGTATACGCATTTCCTGGATAACGATCGGAGAGTGGAGGAGCTGTTTCAGCCGGAAAACCCGTACGTTGCCGAGTTGGAGTACTTTGCCGGCTGTATTCTCCGCGGCGTCTCGCCGGAGGCGGATGGGGAAGGAAGTCTGGCAAACGTGCGGATCCTGGAGCAGATCAAGGCCTCTGCGGCGGACAGCGACTCACTTCGCGGCTGAGAGATACTGTACTTCTTCCCGGCCCACGACTTCGGCTGAATGAGCTGTGTTGGCGGGGAGATTCAGCCGGTCGCCTGGCTTCATGAGCCATTCCTGCGAATCCGTGATGATTTTCATCTTTCCGGACACGATGACGATAAAATCGTCGAACGGATGCTTGTGGCGTCCGTATTTCGTCCCCGGCGAGTCGGAGTACAGCTCGTATTCGAGTCCCTCCGCCTGCAGCAGCTTCTGCAAATCGGCGAGTGCCGGTTTTTTCGGTTTGTTCCACCGGACAACATCAAGCATAACGGTGCTCCTCACTGTGCATCCTCTCTTTGGACAATTTCCCGGTAGTAGTCCTCGTACTGCGTTACGATTTTTTTGACGTCGAAGTGTTCGACGGCCCGCGTGCGGCAGGCCTGCCGGAACATCGCCATCTTCGTGTCGTTGCCGAGCAGCTCAACGGCGTACCTGGCCATCCTGTCGATGTCACCGATTTCCGCGATGTAGCCGGTCTGGCCGTGCACCTGCAATTCCGGAAGTCCGCCCACGCTTGAGGAGATGACGGGCACGCCGCAGGCCATGGCCTCGAGAGCTGCGAGGCCGAAGCTCTCCGACTGGCTTGGCATAAGCATCAGGTCGGAGGATGAAAGAATCGGCACGAGTTCCGTCTGCTTGCCCAGGAAGCGCACGTGTTCCTGGATGCCGAGTTCCCGCACCAGGTGCTCGCATGCCGAACGGTCGGGCCCGTCGCCGGCAAGAATGAGCGTGGCGGGAAGCTTTTTGAGAACTTCATCAAAAATGCGTATGACGTCCCCGACCCTCTTGACGGCCCGGAAGTTCGAAATGTGCACGAGCACTTTCTCGTCGCTCCGCGCAAAACGCTCGCGTATCTGGCCGCATTCAATGCGGCTGTATTTCTCCGTGTCGACGAAGTTAGGAATGACCCTGATGTCGGTCTCGATGCCGTAGTTCGTCAACGTCTTTTCTTTAAGGAACCGCGAGACGGCCGTCACGCCGTTGCTTTGCTCGATGCTGAACTTCATGACCGGCAGGAAACTGGGTTCCAACCCCACCAGGGTGATGTCTGTTCCGTGGAGGGTCGTCATGACCTTCATGTCGTTCCCCAGGATCTGACGGGCCAGGTAGGCGCTGGTGGCGTGCGGGATGGCATAGTGGGCGTGCACGATATCCAGGCTTTCAAAGCGCGCCACTTCCACGATTTTGCTGGCCAGAGCGGGTGTGTAGAGCGGGAACTCGAACAGCGGATAGCTGGCCATTTCCACTTCATGATAGAAAATATTCCCCTCGTACGAATCCAGCCGCATGGGGAGCGCATAGCTGATAATATGGATCTGGTGACCCAGCTGCGCCAGGCCTTTGCCGAGTTCTGTGGCAATAACGCCGCTTCCCCCGTAGGTGGGATAGCAGACAATGCCGATTCTCAGGTGTTCTTTCATGGTGCGAGGAAGATAATCAAGCCGGGGGTAAGCTGCAAGGACTTTGAACACTCACACGGATCGCCTATATTGCTGCATGGATGACACGTACTATACCATCAACCTACGTACACAACACGAAATCAAGGTGCGTGGTTCGCGGTTTCTTGCGGAGGTTGTTCCCGTGGAACAGCGGTCTGAAGCCGAGGAGGCGCTTGCGGCGATCCGCAAGGAGTTCCACGATGCAACCCACCACTGTTATGCCTACCGCATCGGCAGCAAAGGCGAGCTCTACCGGCTTCACGACGATGGCGAGCCTGGGGGAACTGCCGGGCGCCCGATCCTGGCCGCGATCGACCATCTCTCGCTCACGAATGTGCTTGTGGTAGTGACGCGGTATTTCGGCGGGACGAAACTCGGCGTGGGAGGGTTGGCGAGGGCATACGGCGAAGCTGCGGCGTCGGTGTTACAGGCGGCGGGACGCAAGACCTGTTATCGTGTGGCGTATTGCGAAGTGAGGTTTCCGCATGAATACACCAGCGCGGTCATGCGGCTGGTTGCCCATCATCAGGCGAGGATCGTCGAGACGAGCTATGACGATCAGGTGCTGATGCGCATTGAGATCCGCACGTCGATGGCGGAGCGCCTGCGTGCGGATCTCGTCGAGTCAACGAGGGGGCAGCTGCTTCTGGATCCCCCCTGAGGGGCGGGGCCCCATCACGTCTGATCCATCGTCGCAACGATGTCCATGGTGTCGAGCGCGATCACCAGCTCCTCGTTGGTCGGTATGACCAGCACGGCTGCCCGGGTGTCATCCTTCGAAATGTTCCTCTCTTTCCCCTTGGCCGAGTTCTTCTCGTCGTCCACCTCGATGCCCAGGAAGCCAAGGTTGTCGCAGCAGGCCTTTCGGACTTCAGCGCTGTTCTCCCCGATACCTCCGGTGAACACCACGGCATCGAGCCCGCCCATCGCGGCGGCGTATGCTCCGATGTACTTCTTCACGCGGTACGTGAACACATCGAAGGCATAGCCGGCTTTGCGGTCGTTGTTGTTCATCTCCGCGATGATCTCGCGCATGTCGCTGCTGACGCCGGAGATGCCCTGGAGCCCGCTGTGCTTGTTGAGGAGCGTGCCCGCTTCGTTCAGCGTCAGGCCTTCCTTCGCCATGATGTACAGGATGATCTGGGGATCCATGTCTCCGCACCGCGTGCCCATCAGCAGTCCTTCGAGAGGCGTGAAACCCATCGTGGTATCGACGGAGATCCCCTTATCGACGGCGGCCATGCTGCATCCGTTCCCGAGGTGGCAGGTGACGAGCTTGAGTTCCGAAAGCGGACGTCCGAGCATTTCCGCGGCGCGGTCGGCGACATAGCGGTGCGACGTGCCGTGGAAGCCGTACCGCCGGATCTTGTATTGGGAGTAGAGGGCATACGGGATGCCGTACAAGTACGCCTTCTTCGGCATGCGCTGGTGGAACGCGGTGTCGAACACTCCGACCTGCGGTGTGCCGGGGAGGTTGGCCTCGCAGGCGGAAATGCCGCGAAGGTTGTGGGGGTTGTGTAACGGCGCAAGCTCGATGTTGTCCTGAAGCGTCTTGATCACCTCTGCGGTGATCAGCACCGAGCCGGAAAACGTTTCGCCTCCGTGCACCACCCGGTGACCCACGGCGTGGATGTCGGATTTGTCGCTGATGACTCCGTGGTTGCGGCTGAGGAGGATGGCGAGGATGTATTCGATGGCCACGGTGTGGTCAACGATTTCCCCGGTGATTTTGATATCGTCGCCGTCGTAGCGGACATTGGACAGGGTGGCGCCGGACATGCCGATGCGGTCCACCACCCCTCCCGCGAGCTTCTTCCGCTCGTCGCCGTTGATGAGCTGATATTTGACCGATGAGCTTCCGCAGTTCAAGACCAGAATATTCATAGCCGTTTGCCGTCCTCGTTATACTTGAAGTACCCTTCCCCGACCTTCTTGCCGAGCTTTCCTTCCCGGACCATGCGCCGGAGGAGGGGGCAGGGGCGATAGCGCGGCTCGCCGAGTTCATGCCAGAGGGTTTCCATCCACATCAGGACCTCATCCAGCCCCATGGCATCCGCCATTTCCAGCGGACCGACCTGCATGGCATAGCCCAGCCGCATGGCGGTGTCGATGTCTTCGGCGCTGGCGATGCCTTCCATCAGCGCGTGCATCGCCTCGTTCAGCATGGGCAGGATCGTGCGCGTCGTGATGAACCCGGGGTATTCGAATACTTCCACGGGAGTTTTCCCGATCCGCTGCGCCAGGGATTTCACGATGGCGAAGGTCTCATTCGAGGTCTTCATCCCGCGGACGATTTCCACCAGCGGGACGAAGGGGACCGGATTCAGGAAGTGCATGCCGATCACCCGCTCGGGGTGCTTCGCCGATTCGGCCAGTTTGGAGAGGCTCAGGGTGGCCGTATTGGAGATGAAGATAGCGTTTTCCTTGCCGATGGCGTAGAATTCCGTGAGGATCTTCTTCTTGGTATCGAAGTGCTCATCCACGGCCTCGATGACGATATCGCAGGCCTTAAGATCGGAGAGTTTCACGGTGCCGTGGATGCGCGAGAGGACCGCGCGTTTTTCGGATGCGGTTTTTCCCCAGCGCTTGATCTCAATGTCCATCGTCCGGCTGAGGCCTTCGAGACTCGCTTTCAACGCGGCCTCGTCTTTTTCCACGCCCATGACTTCCAGTCCGGCCCCTGCGAGCGTTTCCGCGATGCCCTGTCCCATCACGCCCAGGCCGATGACGCCCACCATGTGAAAGCGGTCATCGCCCTTGCGTTTCCGAACGATGGGCGACTCGAGGTCTTCAAATCTCAGCTTTTCTGCCATGCGTCTTCCTTTTCAATGATCGCCGTATCCTCCGCAGCCGTGCCCTCCTGTCCATGCGCGCTTGACACCCAAGCTCAGTATCAGGGGGATAACGCGTAGGCATTCCGGAGGAGATGAAGCAGCACTATGGTACATCCCGCGGAGACCGTCCAGACGGCGGCCGCAATGAGGACGGCTTTGATTTTGCTTGTACT
>JADLEA010000120.1 GCA_020846365.1 Bacteroidota bacterium | reverse complement strand
GGAATTTCTGGGAAACGACCCTGTCCTATGTCCGGGATTTCGCGTCCTATGACGATGAAGAGCAGGGCATCGTCGGACTCTACCGGCGGCCCGGAGGACACACCGTCACGGCGCGCATACAGACCGACGAACGCCGCGTGCTCTACGCCTCGCTGCTCGCGGGGTACGAGCGAGATGATCTGCGCAAGTCGTCGTTCCTGAGCCAGGTCGCCATGACGTACCGCCCGACGTCGTGGATGGAGCTCAATCCTGCCATCTACTATCAGCGCACGCGCGACGAAGAGGCGTGGGTGTACCCGGACGGCAACATTCTGGATCCAGTCATTTCGCCCGAACCCTTCAGCGTCTTCGCCGACAGAGACGTTGAGTTTCTGGACCTCTCCATGCGCGGCATCGTCACGTTCACCAGGGACCTGAGCTTCCAGTTCTTCACGCAGGTCTTCTGGGCACGCGGGAACTACGACCGCTTCCGGCGTCTTGCCAATCCCGGACTGTTGCTCACGTACGACTACCCGTCGCAGAGCGGGTACTACGACCACAACTTCAACAGCGTTACCCTCAATGCTAATGTGTTGCTCCGGTGGGAGTACATGCCGGGAAGCACGCTGTACCTGGTCTGGACGCAGGCGCGGTACGGGGACAACGGCATGTACAACCAGGGATTGCAGGAGAGGTTTGGCGATGCCTTCCGGCTGCCACGGCAGGATGTTGTGTTGATGAAGATGACCTACTGGTTCCCGCTGTAAATCACGCGAGCGTACGCTCGAAGAACTCCACGATGCGGTTGAAATACTCCTCGCCTCCTACCACGGCCATATCATTGTGCCGTGCCCCTTCTATCAGCCAGAGTTCCTTCGGTTCATTGGCATTTGCATAGACCCGCTTGGTATAGCTTGCCTTGATCAGGTTGTCGGTTGTGCCATGGAGGAAGAAGATGGGACCATGTACATCGCGGACTGCCTCGAGGGGAGAGACCGCCGACGCTTTGAAATGCGCGATCTGTTCGGACCGCTTGATGACAATATTCCGCAGGTAATGCCAGGGTACCTTGATGATGCGCTTCTGATACTCGTCGTAAACCGTCCGCAGCGTTGCGAAGCCGCTTTCGGCGACGACGCTTGCCACGCGGGAATCCAGGGCGGCAACCTGGATCGCTACCGCAGCGCCCATGGAAGATCCCAGCAGTCCGATCTTGCCCACGTCCAGGTCTGTCCGCGCCAACAATGCATTGATCACCGTCGTGGTGTCATGCTTCTCATAGAAGCCGTAGGTGCAGAATCGTCCTTCGCTGTCGCCGTGGCGGCGTGAATCGTACAAAAAGACGTGAAAGCCGGCATCATGAAGGCGTTTGGCGATCGGGAGGCCGACGATGACGCATTCGCTGACCCCATGCAGGAAGATGACCGTCCCGCGCGCCGGCCCATCCGCACGTATCAGCCAGCAATGAAGGTTGAGCCCTTCGGCGGTCTTTAAACTGAGCTCCTCGTGCCGGAGCCCGAGATCCGAAGGATGAAGGATCGACGTGAACCGCTTGTAATAGTCGCGGGTCCGACGGTGCGGCTGCAGGAGCATCACCGGTCCGATGACCAGTAGCACGGTGGAGATGAACACCATGAACAGGACCACAAAAATGAGCGCGACCGCGAGAATAGTCATGCAGCAATATACATACCCATCGCCCACGAAGCAATAAACTCTTTGCATCTCCGCGGTCCGCTTCGTATGTTGAGCAGCGATGAGCACAAGCAGAAGTGACCGTCCCCGCCGTGTGGCGATTGTCCATGAGTGGTTTACCTCCATGCGCGGAGGAGAAAAGTGTGTCGAGGCCCTCTGTGAGGTCTTTCCTGACGCGACGCTTTTTGCGTTGTTGCACAAGAAAGGTTCGGTTTCGCCGGTCATTGAGAGGATGCCGATCCGCACGTCGTGGATCCAACATCTGCCGTTTGCCGCCGAACGCTATCGCCACTATCTTCCCCTTTTTCCGGCCGCCGTACGCTCGTTCAACATGCGCGGCTTCGACCTTGTCATCAGCTCCCACCACTGTGTCGCAAAAGGGGTGGCAACGGACCCTCAGACGCTCCATGTCTGTTACTGTTACACGCCGATGCGGTACATCTGGTCCCAATACGACGAGTACTTCAGCCCGCAACGTGCCGGGCTTGTGACGAGAATAGGCATGCGACTCGCGGTGAAACCGCTCCGGGCCTGGGACGTAAGGACCGCAGTCCATCCGCATCATTTCATTGCGATATCGGAGAACGTCCGACAGCGGATCCGGGCGATCTACGGACGGGCATCGGATGTCATCTATCCGCCCGTAGACACCAAGGCCCTGAGTGTGTCCTCACAGAATGACGGCTTTGCGTTGATCGTCAGCGCCCTGGTGCCGTACAAACGGGTCGATCTCGCGGTAGAGACGTTCCATCACCTGGGGAAGCGGCTGGTGGTCATCGGCGACGGTCCGGATCTGCCCCGGCTGAGAGCCATGGGCGGTCCGACGGTGGAGTTTCTGGGATGGAAGTCCGACGAGGTAGTCCGCGACCACTTCGCACGCTGCAGTTGCGTGGTGTTCCCCGGCGAAGAGGATTTCGGCATCGTTCCCGTGGAAGCGATGGCCTGTGGAAAACCGGTCATCGCTTTTGCGCGCGGAGGTGCACTCGAGACCGTGCTGGAGACTCCGGAGTTGCGCACGGGGGTGCTCTTCCATGAGCAGACGCGCGAGGCCCTGTCTGCCGCCGTCGAGAAGGCAGAACGCATGCAGTTCGATCCCGAGGCGCTCCGCGCATTCGCCCTTCGCTTTGACCGCGATCTTTACAAGCAGCGGATGGAGACATACATACTGGACCGGTGGAGGGAATTTACTGCCGTTTCTCCGCAACCGTAAGTCCGGAAAGATGTTACCGGATTCCGCGCGTTGACTTTCGGAGGGTCTTTTTGTATCTTTAAGTTCAATATTTGCAGAAGAGCATGCCAGGGCAGGAGGCAAAGAGAACTCGAACAGCGCGGACGTTTGATGTCGTGATCGTCCCGTCCGGAGAAGGCAGCAAACCTCTCCGGTATCGCTTCACCTGGGGAAGGATCATCGCGCTGGGTGCAGGCGTGGTACTGGGATGCGTCGCGATGACGCTTGCCGTGCTGATGTTCACGCCGGTGATGATGGTCCTGCCCATTCCCATCCCGGCCCTGGAAGCCCGGTATGGGCGGGAGCTCATTGAAACCCAGCAGCAGCTCCAGACCCTGGCAGAAGATGTGATCATGCTCAGGGACTACAATACGCAATTGCGAAGAGCGCTGGGTCAGGAGAATGGCGAGGGGGCGGTCGTGGATGCCAAAAATGGCGGGCGTGAACAGAAGCAGATCATCCCGCCTCCGCCCGACGTCCGCGGTCAACCGACGCGGGTGAAGCCCACGCCTCATTCCTCGGATGCGGGGCAGGTCTACGAACAACAGGCGCCGATGCTGACGACTGCGGCCGTGCCGTCCAAATCAGGCCCGCTGCAGCTCCCCCTGCTGCTCCCCGTGGAAGGATTCATCTCCCAGGGATTTGACTTGTCGCGGCTGCACCTGGGCATTGACGTCGCGTCGAAACGCGGCTCACCCGTCCAGGCGCCAGCAGACGGTTACGTGGTGTATACGGGTTGGACATATGAAGATGGGAATACGATCGTGATTGCACATGGGTCGGGGTTTCTGACCGTGTACAAGCACAACCAGGATCTGCTGAAAACCGTCGCCAGCACAGTCCGGCGCGGCGAGGTGATCGCACTCCTGGGGAGTTCAGGACGGACCAGTCAGGGTCCGCACCTGCATTTTGAAGTGTGGAAAGACGGGATCCCGAGGGACCCGCAGGAGCTGTTGTTGATGCCCGCACGGATTCAATGAACGTCCGGGCCGTACTCCCGAAAACCGGAGTACCATAACGGAAGAACGTAAACGGCGGAGGCGAGGAGAGAAATGGCAGACAAACAAGCCAGCAGCGAACTGAGCCTGGTCGGCTTGGGAACAGTGGTGGAAGGAAAGATCAAGACCGAAGGAAGCATTCGGATCGACGGCAAACTTGTCGGTGACCTCATTGCCAAAGCGAATGTTGCCGTCGGGCTCAGCGGTGCCGTCGAAGGCAATCTCAGCGGCCAGAACATTTCGCTGGCCGGAAAAGTTGTGGGCACCGTTGCCGCGTCAGAAAAGCTGGTGCTGGAACCGAAGTCTGTCGTGAAGGGCGATATCCGCGCGACACGCCTGGTGGTGGATGAAGGGGCGACGTTCGACGGGCAATGCCTCATGAGCCCGTCTTCCTCTCCCCTCAAGCCGCCGGACGGGAAGACTCATTCGTGACCCATGACCGAACCCGACAAGGCGGATCACAAGTCGGGGGAGACGGGGAACTGGCGAAGCGACATCGGCCCGTTCCTGACGATGGGCATGGAACTTGCGTTCGCGGTTGTGGGAATGTTCTTTATAGGCCGGTGGATCGACAGCTGGCTGGACATCGCTCCGTGGGGGATGTTCGGCGGGTTGATTCTGGGTGTTGTGGGAGGGTTCATCCGCTTCTTCCGACGTGCCATGTCCATGGGCACGGGCGGCCAGGCGAAACGGGGGGGATGACGTGAAAGCGATGCGACAATTCACCCTGCAGGTGGGGATCGTGTTCGCCGTCAGCGTGCTCTGTGCCGCGTATCCAATGCACCGCTATGCCTCCGATGAGGTCATCACTGCGGCACTGACAGGAGCGCTGCTAAGCACGGTCAATGTTCTGGCAGGCTTCCTGGCCATCCAGTTGACGCTCGACAAGTCGTACACGACGTTCCTCAAAGCCGTTCTGGGAGGCATGGGTATCCGCATGGCAGGCATGCTCGGCATGCTCCTGGTGTTGATCCTCGTCGCCCATATGCATGCGGTGGCGCTGACGGTTACGGTTGTAGGATACTCCATGGTCTATCTCGTTCTGGAGATTGTGTTCCTTCAGAAGATGCTTCAGGTCAAGAATCAAGGATAAGGACGCTTGGCTTTTATCGGATCACCCGCGGCTTCTGACACTCTCCATGCGGCGCATGGTGCGAAGGAAGATCTCTTTGCCTCGCTTCTCCACCACGTCCAGGATTCTCACGAGCTGGACACGCCGTTCGGGCATATCGTCCTCCCGCAGCTGCCGTCGTTCACGGCGGGGGGGATCACGTTCGATATGTCGATTACGAAGCATGTGGTCTTCCTCTGGGTGGCCGCTGCCTTGCTCATTCTGTTGACGGGTATCGTGGCACGCAGGAACGCGCGCCGTGACGTTCCCCGCGGCTTCGGGAACCTTCTGGAAGTGCTGATCGTCTTCGTCCGCGACGAGATCGTCATACCGAATATGGGTACCGCAGGGGTGAAGTACCTTCCCTATCTGCTGACGACGTTTTTCTACATCCTCCTGATGAATCTCCTGGGTTTGATCCCGTACGGCGCGTCGTCGACGGGGAACGTGAATGTCACAGCCGGGCTGGCCATTATCGCATTCGTGATGATACAGGCCGCCGCCATCCGGGCACAGGGATTGAAACACTATCTTGCCCATCTCACGGGGGGAGTGCATTGGGTTCTCTGGCCGATTATGATCCCCATCGAGATCCTCGGTTTGTTCACCAAGCCGTTCGCCCTGTGCATCCGTTTGTTTGCCAACATGACGGGCGGGCATATCGTGCTGGTGTCCCTCATCGGGCTCATCTTTATCTTCAAATCCTACATTATTGCGATTGCACCGGCAAGTTTTGTCGTTGCCATCAATTTCCTGGAATTGTTTGTCGCAGTACTGCAGGCGTACATCTTCACCATGTTAACGTCGTTGTTTATGGGCCTGGGCATGCAGGCGGAAGGGCATGAAGCCGCGGAAGGCCACGGGCATTGATCGAACATTCACCATTTCATTCTCTGGAGGATTCATATGGATGCGCTCGCACTCGGTTATCTGGCAGCAGGCATCGGCGCCGCGCTCACGGTTATCGGCGCTGGACTCGGAATCGGTAAACTTGCCGCCGCCGCGATGGAAGCCAGTGGCCGTCAACCTGAAGTGGCCGGACAGGTCCGGACCTCGATGCTGATTGCCGCTGCACTGATCGAAGGTGCGACGTTCTTCGCTCTTGCGATTTGCATCATTCTCGCCACGAAGACCGCGGGATAAGACGACCGATGCTGGACATCAACCCTGGACTCATCCTCTGGACGGTCATCACGTTTTTGATCGTCCTGGCGATCCTGCGCTTTGCCGCATGGAAGCCGTTGGTGGGGGCGCTGACGGCGCGCGAAGACAAGATTCGCGCATCCCTTCAGGACGCGCAGGAGGCGCAGCAGCAGGCGCGGGCTCTCCTGGAGGAGAACCGCAAGCAGCTGGCGCTCGCCGAAGAGCAATCCCAACGGATCCTCAAAGAAGGCCGTGCCATGGCCGAGCGGCTCAAGACCGAGATCCTGGAGAAAGCCGACGCCTCCGCCCGGCATGCCATCACCCAGGCGCAGGAGGAGATACAGCGTGAAAAAGAAGCCGCGCTGATTCAACTCCGTTCGGAAGTCGCGGACCTGGCGATCCTTGCCGCCGGCAAGATCCTGGATGCGAACCTGGACACGGCGAAACAGCGCGCGTTGGTGGATGCCGTGATCCGCGACATCAACAAAGGATAACGACTCATGCGCCCCACCCGCGTGGCCCGACGGTATGCGCAGGCGCTCATGAACGCCGCAACGGAACTCCGGACGCTAGAGGCAACCGCCGCAGATGTCGAACTCATCGGCGAGGTCGTTCGCAGCTCCCGCGAATTCCGTCTGTTCCTCAGCAGCCCGATCGTGTCCATCCCGCGCAAACGGACGGTGCTGCACGAGCTGTTCGCCAACCGGATCAGTCCGGCCACGCTCTCGTTCGTCGATCTTATATTGAAGAAACAACGCGAAGCGTTGCTGCCCGACATCGTCGAACAGTTCGGCGTCCTGCACGACCTCGCGCGGGGGATTGTGCATGTGGACGTGACCACCGCCGTGGCGCTGACGGAGCAGCAGACTCGTGCGCTCCAGACAGAGCTGGAACGGCACACCCGGAAGACCGTGCGGCTCAACGTGCTCGCGGATGCTTCCATCCGCGGCGGCCTGGTGGTGCGCATCGGTGACACCGTGATGAATGCAAGCATCACGCATCAACTCGAACGGTTGCGGGAACGGTTTGTCCGGGGAGCCGCGCTCACCTCATGAATCTGATTATCTGAAGGACCTGGCAATGGCAGAAGTACGACCGGAAGAAGTCTCCACCATCCTGCGCAAACAACTGGCGGGATTCGAGAAGGAAACCGACATCTACGACGTCGGAACCGTGCTTCAGGTGGGGGACGGTGTTGCACGCGTGTATGGGCTTACCAAAGCCCTCATGAGCGAGCTGATCGAGTTCCCGCACGGCGTGTTCGGCATGGTGCTGAACCTCGAAGAGGACAACGTCGGGTGTATGTTGTTCGGCGAAGTCAGCAAGATCAAGGAGGGGGATACCGTCAAACGCACCGGCCGCGTGGCATCGCTTCCGGTGGGAGAACAGATGCTCGGACGCGTCGTGAATGCCCTCGGTCTGCCCGCGGACGGGCGGGGCCCGATTCACACGGAAAAGTACATGCCCATCGAGCGCAAGGCCCTCGGGGTGATCCAGCGGCAGCCGGTGAAGGAACCGCTGCAGACCGGTCTCAAGGCCGTGGACGGCATGATCCCGATCGGTCGCGGTCAGCGCGAGCTCATCATCGGAGACCGGCAGACGGGTAAAACCGCCATCGCGCTTGACACCATCATCAATCAACGCCATACCCACACGGCAGAGGCGAAAGCGCAGGGAATCCAGCCGGTCTATTGTATCTACGTTGCCATCGGACAGAAAAGCTCCACGGTGGCGCAGGTGGTGGACAAGCTTCAGCAGGAAGGCGCCATGGCGTACACGGCCGTCATTGCCGCCACCGCCACGGACCCCGCCCCGATGCAGTACATCGCCCCCTACGCCGGCGCCACGATGGGAGAATACTTCCGCGACAGCGGCCGTCATGCGCTCGTCGTCTATGACGATCTCACCAAGCAGGCGCAGGCCTACCGCCAGGTCTCGCTGCTCCTGCGCCGGCCACCGGGACGTGAAGCGTATCCCGGAGACGTGTTCTATCTTCACTCCCGGCTTCTGGAACGCTCCTCCAAACTCAGCAACGAGCTTGGCGGAGGAAGTCTCACGGCCTTTCCGGTTATTGAAACGCAGGCCGGCGACGTCTCTGCATACATTCCCACCAACGTGATTTCCATTACCGACGGACAGATCTACCTGGAGCCGGGCATGTTCAACGCCGGCATCCGTCCTGCGATCAACGTCGGTATCTCGGTTTCCCGCGTGGGCGGGAGCGCGCAGATTAAAGCCATGCGGAAAGTCGCAGGCCGTCTGCGCCTCGATCTCGCGCAGTATGCTGAACTGGAGGCCTTTGCGAAGTTCGGATCCGATCTGGACAAGGCCACGCTTGCACAGCTTCGCCGCGGTTCACGGCTGGTGGAGCTGCTGAAGCAGGGACAATATGTGCCGATGCCGGTGGAAAAACAGGTGGTGAGCATCTTTGCCGGCACGAACGGATTTCTGGACGAGATCCCGCTTGAAGAGGTGGGACGCTTCGAGGGAGAGCTGTTGGAACTCATGGAGCTCAAGCATTCCGCACTGCTGAAAGAGATCGCCACAAAGAAGGATCTCTCGGATTCGCTGACGGCATCCCTGAAGTCCATACTCACGGACTTCACGGCATCCTTCAAAGCATCGGTAAAGGCGTAAGGGAGTCCGCACACCATGGCTACGCTGCGAGAGGTCAGAAGCCGCATCAGCGGTGTGAAGAAGACGCAGAAGATCACGAAGGCAATGAAGATGGTGGCGGCGGCAAAGCTGCGCCGCGCACAGTCGGCCGTGGTCGGCGCGCGCCCGTATGCACGGGGAATGAAGTCGCTTCTTCAGCGCTTGCAGCCGTCCATGGAACCCGGGTCCGAACCTCTGACGACTGCGCGCCCGCTGGCAACGTTGGGCGTGGTTGTGGTGACGTCTGACCGCGGCATGTGCGGTGCGTTCAACACGAACATCCTGCGTGCAGCACAGGCCCACATGGCAACCGTGATGCCGGATTTCCGCACGGCGAATTCCGTACGGCTTTTTCTCGTCGGCAAGAAAGCGACCGATTTCTTCACGAAGCAGCAACTTCCCATCGCGGCCAAACATCCGGGGTTCTTCGGCCGGTTGAGCTTCGGGGAGACGCAGACCGTTGCCAGGGAGATTGTGGACATGTATCTCCGG
>JADLEA010000119.1 GCA_020846365.1 Bacteroidota bacterium | reverse complement strand
CGCCCTTGACATATCCGGCTTTATACGAAGGAGTCTTCGAATCCAGTTCATCGGCGAATTCCCCGCCGTAGATGCTTGAGCCGCCCATACCGGTTCCGGTGGGGTCGCCGCCCTGAATCACAAAACCCTTTGCCACCCGGTGAAACTTCACGCCGTTGAAGTACTTCTTCTCTGCAAGCTTCACAAAATTCTCGACGGTCTTTGGGGCGTCTGCGCGATACAGCTCTGCTTCGATCGTCCCCATGGAAGTCTCAAGTACTGCGATCTCTTTCTGTTTTGCCTGCGCCGTTTTCTGCGCGTCGGCCTCGCCACCGATCATTGCCATCATAAGTCCCGCCATGAGATACATGAATGGATATTTCATTACACCTCCGTGTTGATGTTGATATGTTGCCCTCCCTCTGCAGGGTTGGAGACGGGTCAAAAGAAATAGCTTGCCCCCAGTCTCGCCCCCACGCCGAAACTCCCGAGTGTTGCCGGTCCGCCTCCTGCGGCCCTTCCCGGTGATTGGTTGCTTCCGTTGAGGAGCTCACCGAGGAACTCCCACCGTGCATTGACCGACAGGTGCACAAATAGGTTTTCCCCCAGGGCGGTGTTTCCGCTCAGCATCATGACCATCCCCGGCCCCGTGGCCGTGTACGAGTCGCGAAGCGTCCCGTACTTCACATCCAGCTTGCCGATGTGGTATCCTCCCCCCACTCCTCCGCTCAGGTTGTACACTCCTTCTTCCACGAGAATGTACTCCAGAAGCACCGAAGGCATATGGAGCATCGCGCTGAAGTCTCCGGGACCGAGGGGGGCGGAGATGTTATAGCTGTTCAACACATAGGCATACTCAAACCGCAGGGCCCAATCGGCCGACAGGGGAAGGAACACGGATCCGAAGAAGTCCACGGCCGAGTTGAACTCATCGACGCGTTTGCCCGGCATGTAGCCGCCGTTGATCATGTCCACCAGGTCGCGCTGCGTAAGGTAGCTCACGCCCATGCCTGCGGTTATGCCCATCCGGGACGCCGGGGCCCCGTTGCCTCTGGCAAACGGCGCAGTCATCACGGTCAGTAAGAGCAGCAGATGGAGCAAGCGTCTCATGCGCGATGCTCCTCCCCTGGCACGCCGGTCTCTTCTCCGGGTGCCGTGCGGAACTCACTCTCCCCTTCGGGAACGTGCACGGCCTGGGAGACGCGGATATTATCTCTCAGAAAATAGTAGAGCCCGAGGAGCGTGACACCGATATAACTCACGGCATGCGAGGCGGTGGCAAAGCTCAAGGCCGTCGCGTGGTCAACCGCATACAAACGGGTCAGGCTCTGCGAAATCAGAACATGATAGGTTCCTGTTCCTCCCGGAGTAGGCAGGGCGATCCCTATGCTGGACATGGCCAGGAGGAGCATAGCGGCGCGGAAGCCCAGTCCCTCAAGACCGAAACCATAGAACGAGACGTACATCGTCATCGCATACAGGAACCAGATAAGCAGGGTCAACGCAAGAATGGGGAGAAACCGGCCGGGGCGTGTAAGGAAGAGGAGACCGTCCAGAAACGCATGGGACATTTTCTCCAGCCGCTCCGCCAGCCGGGCGGGGAGCATGCGCAAGAAGAACCGCAGAAAAGCATTCGCCCAATTGCGGCGCAGAATAAGCACAATCATAAGTCCCAGGAGCCCCAGAGCGATCGCCGCTACCGTGTTCCCCGTGCTCTCCAACCACGGGAAGGACTCTTTCAGCGGTCCCTGGTACAGGAGCGGGATGGCGGCGACAATCACCAGAAACGAGAGGATGTCAATGATCCGCTCAACAACGATCGTCCCGAATGCGGCGCTCTTGGGGAGATTCTCGAGCTTCCCCACCGTGTACGGGCGGGCGAGTTCGCCGGCGCGTGGAAGGATGTTGTTCATCATGTAGCCGACCATAACGCCGGAAAAGAGGTTCCGGAGAGCAATCTTCGACTTCACCGGCTCCAACATGTACCTCCAGCGCAGCGCACGCACGACGTGGCTTGTCAACATGAAGAGGAAACCGAGAATCAACCAGAGGTAGTTCGCCTCGCGCAAGGAGACGAAGAGCTCGTCGAAGTTCGTCCCCCGGAAGGCCAGGTAAAGGAAGAGCCCGGCAATGCCGGCGCTCAGCCCGTATTTCAGGAGCGTCCGGGCGCGGCTAGACTTCGGAGACACAGGATCTGGAGTCATCGGGTGATGAGGTCCTCACCGGAGGTCAACGGTCTCGACATCTGCAGGGATTTGGTACGTAAACCGCGCATCGGGTATGCCGGTGTTCGTCTTGAACGTATGTACCTGGTAGGTGGTTTGTTTGCCGTGAAGGTCCAGAAGCTCAACACGCCGGATCAGCCACTCTCCCTCCTGCACCCACAGCTTCATGGACTTCAGCATCGCTTTCGGATCGGTCGGCGTGAGTTTCAGCACGATGGTTTCCATTTTGCCGATCTTTTCCCGTCCGACATACGCGGGCGTGAAGTCATCCGGAGCGTCGCTCAGGATGCGTTCCGGTGTGAGGGACCGTTCGTTGATTTTGTAGTTGTCGATGAGTACCTGGTTTGTGGACCGGGAATAGGACCAGACGGTCTCGCCGTCGGTCACGATGATCTGCCCCTCATACTCCACCCGGTACTTGTTCGCTTTCTTGAACTGCAGGGTGCCCGTCACCTCCTGCTCGATGCGGGCCATGGCGAACACCACTTTTTGCGTGAAGCGGATCTCTCCGTCGGTTGTCGATTCATACCGATCGCGCACGTTCTCCAGAATCTCTTTCGCGTTCTCATCGGCGGTGAATGCCGGCGCCGCGGAGACGAGGATCAGTGACGCAACCATCCCACAGAATCTTCGCTTACCCATCAGGTTATCCTTGAAGAATGACATCCAGCTCCATTTCGGATTCCACCAGCACTTCGCGGGCCTTGCTGCCGTCGGCAGGTCCGACGATCCCGGCGGCTTCGAGTTCATCGACGAGGCGTGCGGCGCGGGAATACCCGACCTTTAGCCGCCGTTGCAGCAGCGACACGGAGCCCTGCTGGTACCGCACGATCACGCGCGCAGCTTCCTCGAACAGCTCGTCGCGCCCTCCCCCTGCGCCGGCTTCCGCGCTGCGCTTGCGCTCAATGACCGACGGAAGGGTGAACGGTTGCTGGTATCCTTTCTGGCGGCCGATGTGTTCCATGAGGGCATCCACCTCATCCGGAGAGATGAATGCATTCTGGAGGCGCACGGGTTTGGGACTGCCGCTCGCAAGATAGAGCATGTCACCGTTCCCGAGGAGTTGCTCCGCGCCGTTCATGTCCAGAATGGTCCGCGAATCGGTTTTGGAAGCCACCTGATAGGCGATGCGGGCGGGGAAATTTGCCTTGATCACGCCGGTGATCACGTCCACGGACGGGCGCTGTGTCGCCACCACAAGGTGAATACCGACGGCGCGCGCGAGCTGCGCAAGCCGCGCGATCGGTTCCTCCACCTCCCTCGCCGCAGTAATCATCAGGTCGGCCAACTCGTCGATGACCACGACGAGATACGGCATTTTCGTGTGCACGACCTCGGGAGTGCTCTTCAGGCGGCCGCTCGCGAGCTTCTCGTTGTAGTCCAGGATATTACGCACGCCGGCCTTGGAAAGACGGTCGTACCGATGCTCCATCTCCAACTCCGCGCCCTTCAGCGCCAGCACCGACGTGCCGGGGGTGGTCAGGATCTCCTCGTTCACGTCCGGCGACACGGCCAGAAAATGCGATTTTAGCCGTCCGTATTGCGCCAGCTCGATCTTCTTCGGATCAATGATCAGGAGTTTCAAATCGGAAGGATGCATCCGGTAGAGCAGGCTGGCGATCATGGTATTGATCCCCACGCTCTTGCCGGATCCGGTGGATCCCGCGACGAGCAGGTGCGGCATCTTCGCCAGGTCGTCCGCGAACACTTCGCCGGAAATGGTTTTGCCCATGGCGATGGGAAGGCTCGCTTTGGAATCACGGAATGCTGCAGTATTGATGACGCTTCGTATGGTCACGAGCGACCTGTGGGAGTTGGGGATCTCCACTCCCACGGCGGATTTTCCGGGTATAGGCGCGAGGATACGGATTCCACGGGCTGCAAGCTTGAGCGCGATGTCGTTTTCCAGGCTGACGATGCTGCTGATCTTCACGCCGCTTGCCGGGACGAGCTCGTAGAGCGTCACAACCGGCCCCGGCGTTACGCTCACACTCTCCACCTCGACGTCGAACTGGAGCAGGGTCTCGCGAAGCAGTTCGGCATTTGCCTGGAGCTCATCCTCGTCGACGTCTTCCTTCCCCGGTTTGGGAGGGTCGAGAAGGTCGACGGACGGAAACACATAGTCTATCTCTTCCACCGCTGCATGTGCACCGGGCGGCACAGTGGCTTGACCGAGCGTCCGGGAAGATTCGCCGGACGTGGAATCTTCCTCAACGGGTTTTCGGGCAGTCGTCGTGAAACTCACAACGCGTCTTGCGGTCGCGCCTGCAAGGTCGGCGGCGTCTTCTTTCGGGGGTTCTTCGGCCGGGCTCCGCTTGATTCTCACCGGCGCCTGTTTTCTGGCACCGTCATACAGCTCCTCGCCCACACTATCGCCGTCCACACCCGCTTCCCGGTCCGCATTCCGTGCCCGGAGTCTCCCGGGCTCCGCATCCGCCTCCTCGGCTTCCTGCTCGCTTCTGGCATCCCATTCCTGCCGCTTCCTGTCGTACCAGTCCCGTCCCTTGATCCACCAGGAACGGATGCGTTCTGCCATCTGCTGGAGGTCCAGGTCGGCGCCGATCATCGCCGTGATGAACATCCCGACGCAGATTGCCAGCGCTCCGCCTGCCCTTCCGATGAGTTGTGACAGCACGGTGGAAATGAATTCGCCGATCGCGCCGCTCCAATCCATGGTCGGGCCCGTTTCGGGGAAGATGCGCCGGATCATGCCGAAGGCGGAGGAGATCAGCAGGGCCCAGATTATCGAGTAGTTCGTGAGGGTAATCGCGCGCCGCAT
>JADLEA010000118.1 GCA_020846365.1 Bacteroidota bacterium | reverse complement strand
TGGTCAATCCCGGACTCGTCAACGGCGGCGATCACCATCTTTTCATCAGCGGGAACGACGGCGAAGCGAAGGTGAAGGTTGCCGGGCTTCTCAAGGACTGGTTTGGGTGGAAGAACGTGATGGACCTTGGTGACATCACGACGGCGCGGGGAACGGAGATGTATCTGCCGCTCTGGATCCGGATGTGGGGGGGTCTCCAGACGCCGATGTTCAATATCAAGATCGTGCGTTGAGGTCCTGCTTGGCTTCTCACGGCCCGGCAAGCAGGCGGTGCCGGGCCGCCATTCTTATTTGAATCCTGTTTTTCGTATATTACGTCGTCGACGACGCTCCACCCCGGCACTCGCTGTTCTCTCTACGTTCTCCTCCCAACTCACAATCCCGAAACGGGTTCCATGACACCAGGCATTGCATTTGACAACGAACGGTATCTCGCAGAACAGAGCGCGGCGATCCTGGAACGCGTCGCACAATTCGAAAACAAGTTGTACCTCGAATTCGGGGGCAAACTCCTGTTCGACTACCATGCGGCCCGGGTATTACCCGGCTTCGATCCCAATGTGAAAATCCGGCTCCTGCAGCAACTGCGCGACAAATCCGAGGTTCTGCTATGCATCTCTGCGGGAGACATCGAACGCAAGAAGATCAGGGCGGACTTCGGGATCACCTACGATGCCGACGCGCTCAAGCTCATCGATGACATCCGCGAAAGAGGGATCAGCGTTGCAGGGGTTGTTATCACGAGGTTCGACGGCCAACCCTCCGCCTCGCTGTTCAAGAACAGACTCGAGAGGCGGGGCGTCCGGGTTATCCTTCATCGCTGTACCAAAGGGTACCCTGTGGATGTGGACATGGTGGTGAGCGAGGAAGGCTATGGCGCGAATGCGTTCATCCCGACCACCCGTCCGATTGTGGTGGTCACGGGGCCCGGACCGCTAAGCGGAAAGCTTGCCACATGCCTGTCGCAACTCTATCATGAGTCCCGCCGGGGCGTGCACGCGGGGTATGCAAAATTTGAGACGTTCCCCATCTGGAGCCTCCCTCTCAAGCATCCGGTGAACATTGCCTACGAAGCCGCGACGGCGGACATCAAGGATTTCAACCTGATTGACCCGTTCCACCTGGAGGCGTACGGGGTGCCGTCCGTCAATTACAACAGGGACGTTGAAGCATTCCCGCTTCTCAAACGCATCATCGAAAAAATCACCGGGAAACCGTCGATCTACAAATCACCCACGGACATGGGCGTGAACAGGGCGGGGTACGGCATCGTGGACGATGAGCGAGTGCGCGCCGCGTCGACCCAGGAAGTGATCCGGCGGTATCTGCGCTACGCGTGTGAATTTGCGATGGGCGTGGCGGAAAAGGATACGGTGCAGCGAGCGGAACTGCTCATGAAGGAACTCGGCGTGGCTGCTGAAGACCGGCCCACGGTGCTTCCCGCGCGGGAAGCTGCCCGCGACGCGGAGGCCAGGGGGAAGGGGAACAACGGAATCTTCTGCGGAGCCGCCCTGGAACTGCCTGACGGCACCATGATCACGGGGAAAAACTCACCGGAAATGCACTCGGCCTCCGCGCTCGTGCTCAATGCCGTGAAGCGTCTCGCCGCTCTCCCGGAAGCAATTCACCTGCTCCCGCCTTCCATCATCGAGTCGCTGACGCAATTCAAACGGGAGACGCTCAAGCGGACGATGCTCAGTCTCGACCTGGATGAGACACTCATTGCTTTGAGCTTCAGTGCCACGATCAATCCGGCCGCTAAACTTGCCATCGACAATCTCAAGCACATCCGCGGGTGCGAAGTGCACCTCACGCACATCCCTCCGCCCGGGGATGCTGCGGGCCTCCGAAAGTTGGGCGTGAATCTGACCAGCGATCCGCTCTTCGTGAGCAATCAGCTGTTCCAGGACTGACGAAGGGGTCTTCAGGGTTCTCTAGCTTGCTTCGGCCCCCGGCGCTCAACACGCGCCGGGAAGCTTTGCGATAGGGAGTCCCGTGGGATTCCCGGGCGGAATCCTGGACTGAATCTTGTCGCGCCCCTCCGGCCTCTCCACGCACGTGCTTGCATCCACGGCTCCGGCCTCCCACCACGACCGAGTGCCTCCGCGGCTCCGGCCTCCCACCACGAACGCCGGTATCGGCCGGAGCGGCGGCGCACACCTGGAAGAGTCGTCACATGCTATCCTCAAGGGCGATGGCCTTCGGAAACAGGATGTTGTTCTCCAGGTGAATGTGCTGGTGCAGATCCCGTTCAAAGTCCTCGAGTTCGCGGTACGTCACCGTGTATGTCGTGCACGCATCCGGCGGGGGATTGAAGCCGTTGCTTGCCTGACGGATATGAGCGAGGCCGTCCCCGGCCGAGCGGTGCTCAGCTTCCATCATGGAGATCGGATGTCGGATGCTGCCGAACGGGGGTCTCTGGAAGGGGGCGTTTCCGTTGCGGGCGCTCACCAGCGTTTTGATGTACGGAAAGAGGACCATCTCCTCTCTGTGCATATGACTGGTCAACTCGGCTGCAACGGCGTGGAAGTGTTCAGCAATGCCTTCCAGCTCTGGGTGGTTCCTCCCGTGAACTGACAGGATCTTGTCCACATGCGGCAAGACCAGGGGGAGGGATTTGCGGACGTAGCGGTGATGCGTATTGACGATGAAGTCGGCCAGCGCGTCGAGGTCCCATTCGTCCGGACGAAACACCCCGGTGTCGGGCTTTGTCCAGAGTTGTTGCAGGTCCTGCACTACTGCCGCCGGATCCACACCTTTTGCCGAGCAGGCGTCCACCAGCCTTGTTCCTCCGTTGCAGCAGAAATCGATGGCATACTTCTCGAAGACTGCCGCTGACCTGTGATCGTCGGTTACCATTTCCCTGACGGTCTTTGTGATGATGTCGTCCATTGGTCCATCCCTTCGGTGCTTGTGGTGATTGTATTGATTGTGCGTGCTCGTACCGGGAGCAGGGGATTTGTTACGAATACTTTTGCGCCCTTCCGTTGTGATGCAGTGGCGTTGTTGATCGTGGAGTCGACGCGTCTTCGCTAGTGCACGTGGGGTGCTTCCGGTTCTGCGTGGCCGTGTCCGGAGGGGACGATGGCCTGATGCAGCCGTTCCACATAGTGGATATACTGCACATACGCTTCGACGAAGCGACGGCCGGCCTCGACATCCGTGGGCGCAAAGCCCTTCGCCCTATGCACCCGCTGGTAGGCCTGTTCGAGCTGATGGTCCAGGGCGGCAGTCAACCGTTGCTTCAGCTCTGCGGATGAGTGCATTTCGAGAGCGTGCTCCGCCTCGGCGATGCCGGGTTCGACCTGCGTATCTGCGCGCTTCAGTCCTGTGTACGGTGCGCCTTCTCCTGCCCGGTGCACGCGGACGAGCGTTTCGAAAAAGTACCTGTCAGCTAGCGCCCTGGCGTCTTCGCCGCGGGAACGGACTGCCATAGCCTGTGTGAAGGCGGCACGGATTTCGGCTTCGTTGGCCGGTTGCACCCAGACGAGGGCATGACGGACGTCCCCCTGCTCGAGCGCTTTCTGACCGGCGAGCACAACCGGGCCGCTCATCGTGTCGCAGTGGGCGAAGGCGTTCGTAGAAACGAGCATCAGCGAGGCAAGAATGATGCCCAGGGTGCGTGATGGCTTGGTATTGTACATCGTGAGGACCTTTCAACATGTTGCCGCATTGAGTAGCCCGGCTGGGGTTGCTTGAAAAGCACCGAAATCGGGCCTTCTTGCCGGGATGCCACATAATTTCAGACTCATTTGTCTGATATTAGAACAGCGCCATTCCCCCTTTTGTTCCCGTGTTGCCAGCAAAATCACTGACAACGGCAAAGCTACCTATCTCGCCGTTAGGATGAGGATGAGAGCAGGAACCGCGGCGTCGGGGTTTTCATCATCTCCCGACCGCTGCAACAACGCTATGCCCACCCCAGTGCCGCGAGGAGCAGGTCTATCAACTTGATCCCCCCAAACGGCACCAACAGTCCGCCGAGCCCGTAGACAAAGAGGTGTCTTCGCAGGAGGGACGCCGCAGGAGCGGGGCGGTACTTCACG
>JADLEA010000117.1 GCA_020846365.1 Bacteroidota bacterium | reverse complement strand
AGCGTGGTAAGATCGGCCTTTCGCAGCGCGGCGAAGCATGCGGGGGAGGGCCCGTAGTTGTTTTCATTGCGATCCAGGTACACAATTCTTTCAGTCATGGGAATCTTCCGCGATTCTGGAATATGCCGTGAGGCGGAACTCGCTTCCTGAACGATGGGGAACAAGAGCAGGGATGGTTGGACCTGGCCAGAAGCCGTTTCACAGCGGAACCGCCCCGGGTACCGGCCGTACATTGAAAGTACAATTCACGGCGACAAGACGCAAGAATGGGATCCCGGCCTGCTGAGTTCGATTGGTTGCAGCCGAAAGATCCCGCATGTGGGATCCCGCCTCGCCGCGCTCGACGCCATGCATAAAAAACGACAGCGGAGTTAGCTTCGCCCGCTGTACTGGCCCGCTAACTCCGGTGGTCTTGGTAGTAGCCTTAACGGGAATCGAACCCGTATTTCAGCCTTGAGAGGGCTGCGTCCTAAACCGTTAGACGATAAGGCCGGATGAAATCTCCCGCTGCCCCGCAAGGATTCGAACCTCGATAAGCAGATCCAGAGTCTGCTGTCTTGCCATTAGACGACGGGGCAATCTGTTTCGAACCCTAATTTACAAAAACCTCTTCCGAATGTCAAATTCGGCGCGTTTCTTGACTTTCCCATTGAAAACACCTATGTTGCTCCGTGTTCTTTCTGCCATGAATTTCAGGAGGCCCAATGATGTTCAGGATTCCCTCAATCATGATCGGTCTTTGCCTCTGTCTCCTCCTTCTCGCGGGCGGAGTGAATGCTCAACAGACTGAAAGACGGTGGGCAATTGGACTCTCGGGCGGCGGAAACCTCTGGATCAATGACCTGAACAAAATCAAAATTGGACCGGGGGGAACGCTTTCACTTCGTTACGGCGTCACTCCCGTCTTTTCTATCGGCCTCCTGGGTGGCATGGAAGAACTCAAATCTGCCCAAGAGCCCCCGCTTCCCGATCTCGCTTATACATACCTTAAGCTCAATGCGTATCCCGTAACGCTCTCCGCGTGGTTCCACCTGGCACCCGGCAGCAGCTTTGCGCCCTATGTTCGCGTCGGAGGCGGCATTATGGCGTATCACCGGAAAACCGCGGGGAATGCACCCGCTCCGGATGATAAACTGCGGGCAACGATGAGTATCCCCGTCGGCATCGGATTCGATGCCTTTACCTCGAAGACGTTTGCGATCAATGTGGACGTCGGCGCCGCTTCGATGGGCAACACGATCGACCTGCGGGACAACACCTCCATCGACGGTTACGTCACGGCGAAGGCAGGCATCACGTGGTATCCCGGATCCAGCGAGGGAGAAGACCTGGACGGAGATGGACTTACGGGAGCGCAGGACCGCCGGCTGGGTACCTATCCAGAGAATCCTGACAGCGACGGCGACGGACTGAATGACGGTGAAGAAGTGCGCCGGTATCGGACGAATCCGCTCCGGGCCGACAGCGACGGTGACGGACTCTCGGATGGCGACGAAGTCTCGAAACACAAAACCGACCCTTCCCGGTTTGACACCGACGGCGACGGATTGTCCGACGGAGACGAACTCACAAAACACAACACCGATCCGACCCGCGTCGACACCGACGGCGATGGGCTTACCGACAGCGATGAAGTCATCAGGTTGAAAACTGATCCCCTGAAGGTTGATACCGATGGCGACGGCCTCTCCGACTGGGACGAAGCAAAATCCTACCGGACAGATCCGGCGAACCCCGATTCGGATGGCGACGGGATCATCGACGGTGAAGAGGTGAGCAAGTACAGGACAAACCCGCTCAAGGTCGACTCTGACGGTGGCGGGCTCATCGACGGTGCCGAAGTCATCCGCGGCACGAACCCGCTGGACGGCAAAGACGATGCGGTGAAGGAATCTATCGTCCTGGAACGTGGCAAAACCGTGGTCCTCCCGGGCATCAACTTCAATTCCGGCAGTGCGACCCTGACGAGAGATTCCGAAGAGATCCTGGAACGGGCCTTTGCGGCGCTCGTTTCGAATCCCCGGATCCGCGTGGAAATCGGCGGCTATACGGATAATGTCGGCTCAAGACTTTCGAACGAGCGGCTCTCCCAGCGGCGTGCGGAAGCGGTCCGTGCCTGGCTGATCGCGAAAGGAATCGCTGCAAGCCGCTTGACCGCGCGCGGTTACGGCATGCGTAATCCGATCGACACGAACAGCACGGCGGACGGCCGGGCGCGCAATCGGCGCATCGAGTTCCATGTGAAGTAACCTCGTCGTCGCAGTGGCACGAGACGCAAGGGGGGTGAGAGGCAGCGGCCTCCACCCCCCTTTTTGACTTTCACCTCTCCTTTTGGTACTTTACTTCGATGAAATTCTCTTCCTTCCGTAAAATCGGACGCGGAAAAGCGGCGTGATTACCCGCTACGGCTATGATGTGGTCGGTGTCATCATCCTTTTGTGCCTGATCGGCATCTGTGCTGCGTGGTTCTTTGTCGACGGCCGAGTGCTGAAAGGCGTCCTCATCATTCTGGCCGTTTCTGCCCTGGCGTTTACGCTCTATTTCTTCCGAGATCCGGACCGGCATCCCCCTGGCGGGGAAGACCTGGTTCTCGCTCCGGCCGACGGCACCATTGTTCTTATCCAGCAGATACAGGAAGCAGAGTACCTCGGCGGAGAGGCGACCCAGGTCAGCATCTTCATGTCTCCGTTGAACGTGCATGTCAACCGCTGGCCGTTGAGCGGGACGGTGCGGTATTTCCGTCACGTGCCGGGGGAATACATCGTGGCGATGGACGAGAAATCCTCGCTGCGCAACGAGCGCACCCTCATCGGGCTCGAAACCGGAAGGGGGAAAGTGCTGTTCAAACAGATTGCAGGCTTCATCGCGCGCCGCATCGTGGCTCCGATAAAGGAGGGGGATACCGCCGTCCGAGGGGAACGGTTCGGGATGATCAAATTCGGATCACGGGTAGACGTGCTTCTGCCGCGGGGGGCGGAACTCCGGGTCAAGATCGGCGAACACACCGTCGCCGGAGAAACCATCCTGGCCCAAATGCCGCCGAACGGATGACCAGATGAAGATCACGCGCGCCGTTGTGCCAAGCCTCTTCACCGTCCTGAATATGTTCTCCGGCTTCATGTCCATTATCCATGCAAGCCGCGGTGAATTCCTGGCTGCCGCATGGTTCATTATCCTCGCTGCCGGATTCGACGCCTTTGACGGCATCATGGCCCGCATCACCAAATCCTCATCGCAATTCGGCGTGGAGATTGATTCGTTATCCGACATGATTTCATTCGGCGCGGCCCCGGCGTTTCTGGTCTACCAGTTCGCGCTGGTCCAACTGGACGGCTTCGGCATCTTCCTGAGTTCGTTGCTGATGATCTTCGCCGGCCTCCGCCTGGCGCGGTTCAATGTGCAGCTGGTGGGATTCGACAAAGATCACTTCGTAGGGCTCCCGGTGCCGGCGAGCGCCATCACGGTGGCCTCATTCATTCTGAACGTGATGAACGGCGTCGAAGGGTTTACCGGACGCGGCCTGGACGTGCTGCCGTGGCTTTCCGCCGTCCTTGCCCTCCTCATGGTGAGCAAGGTGCCGTACGACACGCTGCCCAAAGTGTCGCGCAGAGCCATCCGCAAGGAACCCTGGAAATTCGTCTTTGCAGTTCTCGCCATCATCGTCATTGTACTGACAGGCGGCAATGCGATCTTCCCCCTGTTGCTCGTGTTCATCGCGCTGGGGATCATCCGGTACTGCATTGCGTTGACAAAGAGGCTTTTGCATTCGGGGACCAGGTTCGAGGAGAACGAACCGGTCCGCCATTCACGCATCGACTCCTGAATCGGAGGTAGTCCGTGTTTCGTGCAACGATACAAATTACGCTCCGCCCGTCCATCCTCGACCCGCAAGGCAAAGCCGTCGCACATGCCGTGGCATCCCTGGGCGTTGCGGGAGTGAAGGATGTGCGCATGGGCAAGCACGTCGAGGTGACATTCGACGGGCTGAGCGAGGAACAGGCGCGGGGGGCGACGGAAGAGATCTGCAAGAAACTCCTGGCCAATCCGGTCATGGAAGACTTTCGCTTCAACGTAGAGAGGGTGGCGTGACACAGACTCCCGTACGGTTCGGCGTTGTCGTCTTCCCGGGGTCCAACTGCGACCATGACGCATACTATGTGTGCAGGAAGATCCTCGGCCAGGATGCCGTCTTCCTCTGGCACAAGACCGCTGACCTGCGCGGCGTTGATGTCGTCATTCTCCCCGGAGGGTTCTCGTACGGCGATTATCTCCGTTGCGGCGCGATTGCGCGGTTCTCGCCGGTCATGAAAGAGGTCACGCGTTTTGCCGCCCGGGGTGGACTGGTGCTCGGCATCTGCAACGGTTTTCAAATACTGGTCGAGGCCGGTCTCCTTCCCGGCGTGCTGCTGCGGAACTCGTCGCTTCGGTTCGCCTGCCGCTACGTGAACATCCGCGTGGAGAATCCGTTCACGCCGTTCACGGGGGCGTGTGCGAAGAACGAGGTTCTCTCCATTCCTATTGCCCACGGCGACGGGAACTACTTCGCTGACGCAGACACGGTGCGGCGCTTGGAGGAAAACGGGCAGATCGTCTTCCGGTACTGCTCGCCTGAAGGAGAGATCACGCCCGGGAGCAATCCGAACGGTTCTCTGGGGAACATCGCCGGCATCATGAACGAACAGGGAAATGTCCTCGGCATGATGCCGCACCCTGAACGGGCATCGGACGCAGTGCTGGGGCATACGGATGGTCTTAAGGTTTTTACATCGATAGTGGAACACGTCTTCTCCCGTACGATACCACAGCTGCGGGAAGAAGGAGATTCGGTTGTTGTGGAGCAAGGCAGGAGGTAGCATCATGGGAAATATCGGCACAACAGAAATCCTTATCATCGGCCTCTTCATCATCATCTTCTTTGGCGCACGGAAGATCCCCGAGCTGGCACAGGGTCTTGGCAAGGGAATCCGCGAATTCCGCAAGGCGGCGAAAGAGGTTCAGGAAGAGATTGATGTAGATCCCAAGAAGATCGACGACAAATCCACGGCGCAGAAAGGGTGATCCGCCGTGCTGTTTGACAACATCGGCGGATCGGAGCTGCTGGTTGTCCTTCTGGTCATGTTCCTGTTCTTTGGTCCGAAGAAACTCCCGGAAGTCGGTAAGAACCTGGGAAAGGCGGTCCGGGAGTTTAAGAACGCCATGCGAGGTGTCAAAGAAGATCTGGAACGTTCGACCCGGATCGACTAGCAGGCTTGTGGGTCGGCTGTTCAGGGTGCCGCCGCGGTGCTGTGGGCGGCACTCCTTCGTCAGTGTATGGTGCGCTCCACCGGTTTGTCCGGGCCGCCGGGTAGCCCGCCAGTGGCCGGAGCCGCCACTTCGCCCCTGTTTCTCTCCCCATCCTGAGTACAGGCATTCGTGCAATCTGCAGTAACATATCAGACCACGCGCTCGGCGCTGGATCGCGGCGAGACGACGTGCGAACGCACCACGGCTGACTTCCTTCGGGAGATACGTGAGAAGCAGCGGTTGAATGCGTTTCTGAGCGTCTTCGAGGATGCTGCGCTCGAACGCGCGCGCGAGATCGACCGCAAACGTGCCGCAGGACGCGCAGGATCCCTGGCCGGCATGGTGGTGGCAGTCAAAGACGTGCTCT
>JADLEA010000116.1 GCA_020846365.1 Bacteroidota bacterium | reverse complement strand
GTACATGCCGAGGGCGAAGGCCAGGGGTGGTATCTTCACCATCACCAGCAGCAAGGCGATGATTGCGCCCAGCATATAGAGCGACCAGGGCGCGGGTGTGTCGGACATCAGCGGCTGAATCACCGCGGCCATCGCGTTGGCCTGCGGTGCCGCGAGAGCATTCTCGCCGGTGAATCCGTACGTCTCATTCAGCACGAGCATCACGCCGCCCACCGTTGCCGCCGAGAGAATCACCCCCACGAACTTCCAGCTTTCCTGTTTCTTCGGCGTGGACCCAAGCCAGTATCCCACCTTGAGGTCCGTGATGAATCCTCCCGCCACGGAAAGCGCCGTGCACACCACGCCGCCGATGATCAGTGCGCTGACCATTCCGGCCGTTCCCGAAAGCCCGACCTGCACCAGTACGAACGACGAGAGGATCAAGGTCATGAGCGTCATGCCCGACACGGGGTTTGTGCCAACAATGGCGATCGCGTTGGCAGCGACGGTCGTGAAGAGGAACGAGATCACCAGCACGATGCCGAGTCCGACCAGGGCGTGCGTGATATTGAATACCACGCCCGTGTAGAAAAACACAAAGATGAGGATTGCGGTGAGGAGAATCAGCTGGATATTGAACAGCATTCGCAGATCGGTCTGCGTCCGCTCGCTCTTTGGGGCTGCGGCTTCTCCCCGGCGGAAGATCTCACGATAGGCGAGCGAGAACGCGCCTCCGATGATCTTCGAGGACCGGAGGATGCCGATGATGCCCGCCATCGCTATGCCGCCGATGCCGATTTGCCGCACATAGGTCCGGAAGATTTCTTCGGCGGACATGTCCGCAATCAGTTTTGTGGCCGTTGCGCCGAACGGGGCCGTCAGGGCCTGGCCGAGTTCTGCAAACAGCGGAACGAGAACAAACCAGGAGAGGAACGAGCCGGCCGCGATGATCGCGGAATACTTCAACCCGATAATGTACCCGAGCCCGAAGATCATAGCGGAGACGTTGAACCGTGCAACCAGCTTCACCTTGTCGGCAAGGACTTCTCCCACGGTAATCATGCGCGAAGTAATCACCTCGGCCCAGAGACCGAACGCGCTGAACATGAAGTCAAAGAGTCCGCCGATGAGTCCGCTGACGACAAGCACGAGGGCCTGAGAGCCGCCTTTTTCGCCGGCGACAAGGATCTCCGTCGTGGCGGTGGCTTCCGGGAAGGGGAGCTTCCCGTGCATGTCTTTCACAAAGTACTTGCGGAAGGGGACGAGGAAGAGTATGCCCAGGAACCCGCCGAGTGCCGATGCGAAGAAGACCTGATAGAAGTCCGCAGTGAGGTTGAGGATATACAGGGCCGGGATCGTGAAGATCGCGCCGGCAACGATCACGCCAGAAGCCGAGCCGATGGACTGGATGATCACATTCTGGCCGAGCGCGTTGGATTTCCGGAAGAGCGTGGAGATCCCCACGGCGAGGATGGCGATCGGAATGGCTGCCTCGAACACCTGGCCTATCTTCAGCCCGGAATATGCGGCTGCGGCGGAAAAGAGCACTGCCATGATCATGCCGGTGATCACGGAATAGGGAGTGATCTCCGTGGGCGCGGAGTTCGGGGGCATGATCGGGCGATAGTCTTCGCCGGGCTTGAGTTCTTTGTATGCGTTCTCGGGCAACCCTTTGATGCCTGTTGACTCGTGTTCCATGCTGCGTCTCCTTTGGTCAGGCGTGGGAGTGCTCGACCCATACTTGGGCGAGGTGGACCACGGTTTTGACGGCCTGCTCCATTCCCTCGACTGCAAGCCATTCGGTCAGGCCGTGGTAATTCTGTCCCCCGGTGAAGATGTTCGGAGTCGGAAGCCCCTTTTCTGTAAGCCGGGAGCCGTCAGTGCCGCCGCGGATCGGGACCCAGCGGGGTTCTAATCCGGCCCGGCGCGTGGCCTCCCAGAGGCATTCGGTCACGCGCGGGTCTTTCTCCAATCCGTCACGCATGTTGCGGTAGGATTCCTGGATTTCCAGCTCTATGCGCGCCTTGGGGTGCAGAGGTTGCACCTCGCTGATGATCCGGCGGAGGATCTCCTCCTGCACCTTCAGCCCCGACGTTTCGAAGTCACGGAGCAAGAGTTTCAGCGTTGAGCGGGCTTCCTCCCCCTCGCATTGATGCGGGTGGATGTAGGGCTCATAGCCCTCCGTCGTTTCAGGCGCCATGTCTTTGGGGAGGCGCACGATTATGTCCGCGAGCGCACGGATGGAGTTCACCATGATGCCCTTTGCCGTGCCGGGGTGAATATTCCTTCCGTGTACCGTGATGACGGCGGAATTGGCGCTGAAGGTCTCTTTGTTCAATTCGCCGGGCGTATCACCGTCGACGGTGTACGCCGCCGTGGCGCCGAATTTCCTGATGTCGAAGAACTTGGTTCCGGTGCCGACCTCTTCGTCCGGCGTGAAGCCGATGCGAATGTCGCCGTGCAGAAGCGCGGGATTTTCCAGCAGCTGCTGCACGGCGGTCATGATGATCGCAATGCCCGCTTTGTCATCGGCGCCCAGCAGGGTTGTGCCGTCGGCGGTGACGATGGTCTTCCCGATGTTGTGCGCCAGCTCCGGATTCTCATCGGCACGGATGACCACCGCCGGATTCGCGGGCAGGACAATGTCGCCTCCGGGATACGCCCGGATGACCTGGGGCCGTACGTTTGCTCCGCTCGCGGAAGGGGAAGTATCGACGTGGGCCACGAACCCGACAACCGGGACCTTCCCGTGCGCGCTATGGGTTTTGGGAATCGTGGACGGCACCGTTGCCATGACATACCCGTGCCCGTCGATCATGGCATCGGCCAGCCCGAGACTCCGCAGCTCCTTGACCAGCAGGTTGAGGAGATCGAACTGTTTGGCCGTGCTCGGATAGGTATCGGAGTCGTCTCTGGACTGGGTATCGATTTTGGCGTAGCGGATGAAGCGATCAAGGGCAGTTTCAGACATAGCCGGCCTCACGTTCAAGTTATTCCACGATGATTTCGTCAGCATAGATCCAGGTCGGATCCGAAGGGGACCGGTGCCAGGCAGGGGCCGCTCCGGGCGAAGTGGCAACCAACCGGATGAAGCGGGCGGAGACTCCGTTCAGCTCCGCAACATAGTCCCGCACGGTGGGACGGGGATCCTTCACCGGCGATGCTTCCTGCACGCGCGTGACCTGTGTGAACGTGGTCCCGTCGTCTGAGGTGCTCACCTCCAGCGATGGCGGAGAGAAGACGAGTCCCGCGGGCGACTGATAGAATCCAACAATGACGCGCTGGACCGGTGTTGTGCGGCCGAGGTCCAACAGCATCATGACATCGGAGTTCTTCCAGCCGGTCCATTGCGTGTCGACGCCGGCAACCGCGGCCCTCCGGTGATCGATCAGCCGTCTTCCGCTCGAGTCTGCCTTGGTGTTTTCGGGCGGGGAGGAAAGGGAGATTTTCACATTCTGAACCGCCGTCACGGACAGACGCCGGGTGGTTGTTGGGCCGGCGGCCTTCCCATCCATGAACGTAGCGGCGGCAAGCACGCAACTTTTTGAGATCGCAAAGGGTCCCCGATAGAGCGGGGAACCGGCTGACGGGGTTGACCCATCGAGCGTGTACCGAATCTCTCCCCGGCCGCTCTGCGAAGAGAGAGCGACGATGCGTTTCCATGCGGAGGTGTCGAAAGAATCGCTCACCGCCACGGCCATGATGCTGCGTGCAGCGTTGATGCCGCGCGCGTCGTAGCGCTTGAACTGGGTCTCCAGCCGATCCAGGAAGGAAGGCCACGAACGATGCTGCTTCGCCGACCATCCAATCTCAGCCGTCGCGGAAAGCCGGGGAAAGTGCATGTACTCGGCATGGGCGGGTTGGTGGACGTACTCCGTCCAGAGATTAGCTTGGACGCCGAGGATGTGTTTTGCTTCGTCCATCGTAAGACTGTCGGGCGCGGGTTCAAACGCATAGGCCTTCTCCAGCGGAACGAATCCACCTATGGAAATCGGCTCCAGCGCTGGGTCTCCCTGGTAGTAGTCGAAGTAGCAGTGTGACGTGGGTGCCATGACGACGTCATGCCCGCTGCGAGCTGCCTCCTGTCCCCCCGCGACACCCCGCCAGGACATGACGGCGGTCCGTGCGGGGAGTCCCCCTTCCATAATTTCATCCCATCCGATCAGCCGCTTGCCGAATCCGGAAAGCATCCCTTCAATCCGGCGTGTGAACAGGCTCTGGAGCTCCATCTCGTTCGCCAGCCCTTCTTCGCGGATGCGGGCCTGGCATTTCGGGCATCGCTTCCATTCTGTCTTGTCTGCCTCGTCACCACCAATGTGGAGGAACGGCCCGGGAAAGAGATCCGCGACCTCCCGCAGCACGTTTTCGAGGAAGACGAACACGCTGTCGTTACCGCCGCAAAGGATGTCCTTGATGGGCCAGATACCGCCGGTGGCGACCGTAAACGGACCCCCGGTGCACGAGAATTCAGGGAAGGCAGCCAGGATTGCGGTGGCGTGGGAGGGCATTTCGATTTCCGGGACTATCGTAATGTATCGATCGGCGGCATAGCGGATGACCTCGCGGATGTCGTCCTGGGTGTAGAAACCGCCGTAAGTGGCCAGTTCGCCGGGCGCCTGCGGGGTGCGCACGTTCCAGTGCACGTCTTCTCTGTCGGCGCGCCAGGCTGAGGTCTGTGTCAACTGCGGGTACTTTTTGATTTCGATTCGCCACCCCTGGTCGTCCGTCAGGTGCCAATGGAAGGTGTTGAGCTTGTGGATTGCGAGGTGATCGATGAATCTCTTGACGAATTCCTTCGGGAAGAAGTGCCGCACAACATCCAGCATCGCGCCCCGCCACGCGAAGCGCGGCGTATCCACGATGGTCACGCACGGCAGGCTCCATGCTGTCGCAGGTTGCTTTGTGTCTGCAAAAACTTCGGGGGGGAGGAGTTGCAGAAGTGTCTGGGCTGCATAGAAAAGCCCGGGGTCGTTGTTGGCTTCAAGGAACACCGCATCCTTGGTTGCCTCCAGCCGGTAGCCCTCGCGGTTCAGGGACTCATCGCGGATATAGTTGAAAAAAATGTAGTCCCGTTTCGGCATCGTCGCCGCGTCAACGATGGGCAGGGGCAATCCCGTGCTCTGGCGCAACAGGTCCGCGAGATACACGACGCTCTTTCGTACCTCGGCGTTGCTTGTGTGGTACGCGATCACCGTGCCTCGCCCGAGCGCAAAAGAGCCGCTGCCGGGAGTGACCGACAGAGGTTGCGGGACGATGTGGATGGCAGGAGAATCCGCAGGGACAGGGGTCGGGATGGGTGAGGTGGAGAGAGCTGACATGATACCTCCGCAACAGACGATCAAAAGGGTGACGATGCGCGCCATGGAAACCTCCTCAGGGAGTGTTGCTGAACGAGAGAACGATGCGGCCCGGAGTTCAGGCAGCGATCATGCCGGAAACGTACCGCGCAATGGCAGGTGAAGCCGTGAGACCCGGCGATTCCATCCCGACCAGATTGATCAATCCGGGCAGCCCCCGCTCCGTTTCGTGCACAATGACAAAGTCGCGCACGGGATCACCCTTGGCCTGGGTCTTCGGCCGGATCCCGCTCATGTCGGGTGAGAGATCCTCGTCGCGGACCATGGGCAGGATGCGCCGGACTGATTCCGCAAAAGCCGCCCGCTTCGCGGGATCCACCGTGTACGAGAGTGAACGATCGGGGAGATACTCAACATCCGGTCCGAATTTCAGCCGGCCGCCAAGGTCCAGGACCGCATGGACGCCGAGGGAGTGTTTGGTGGGCACGGGGTACACCAGTCGGTTGACCAGAGACCTCATCGATCCGGGCAGGGCAAAGTACGAGCCCTTACAGTAGTGGATGCGGTAGCCGGCGGCGGCGACGTCGATGCCTGCCAGGCCTGCAATCGTGTCTGCCTCAAGTCCGGCCGCATTAATGACCCATTCGGACGTGAACGATGACGTCTGGCCGTTTTCCTGGATGGTTACCCGGAAACCGCCCGGTTCTTTTTCCAGTCCGACCACCATGCACCGCAACTGCACTTCAGCACCGTGCGCCCGGACCGTATGGTAATAGTAGTCCATCAAACCGTGCGCGCTGATAATGCCGGTGGAAGGGGAAAGGAGTCCGCCGACGGTGGTAATGTGGGGTTCAAGCGCGCGCACGGCTGTTGCCGTCAGTCGTTGCAGCGGGGCGCCGTTGGCTGTCGCTGCGGCATACAACCGCTCGAGCTCGGCTTCCTCTTCCGGTTTCGTGGCCGTGATGACCTTGGTGATCCGTTGATGCGGAATGGCATGGCTCGCGCAGAGCCCGTAGAGCATCTCGCGCCCCTCGACGCAAAGTCTGGCCTTGAGCGAGTTCGCAGGGTAGTAGATGCCCGCGTGGATCACTTCGCTGTTGCGCGCCGATGTCTCCTGCCCATAACGGGGATTCCGTTCCAGGACAAAAAGGGGAGTATGGCGCGGGGCAAGTTCTGCGGCAATGGCCAGGCCGATGACGCCTCCACCCACGATCGTGACCGCAACATCGGGCATGCGATGGTCAGCTCAATTGTGATGAAGAATGGTCGGCTCTTCGATCAAGAGCCAGCGTTCATCCGGCTCGCTTCCGACGGCGGCAAAGAACTCGCGCTTGCTTCGGTGCCGGCCGTTGACCCACACCTTGACGCATGAGGAGTACAGAAGGAGAGGGATGTCATTGCGCGAATCGCTCGCCACCAGGTGCGGGATGCGCGTGTCTCTCGATTGCAGCGCCTGAACCTTGTCTGCCCTGATGGGAATGGGATTCACGGCGACACCGGAAAGCGTGCCGTTCGGGCTTTCCAGTGAGATCCCGATAACCTGATGTGCGGGCACTCCCAGCCGTTCAAAGACCGGCTCAACACTCCACGCGCTGCTCCCGGAGACGGCCCAGATGTCGAACTGGTGTTCCTGTAAGACCCGCATCAACTCAAGTGGTTCCCGCATGAACCGGACCCCGGAATGCACCTTCCTGCCGCCGAGGTCCCTGGAGCCAAGGGGTGCTTGCAGCTCCAGCATGAGCGTTCGCGCAGCGAGCGCGCGCACCTCGGCGACGGTGAACCCTGCGAACAGACGCACGATGTCCGCACACCCCTTTGCCACAGCGCCGCCGGCGAGTTGATCATAATACCAGGAAAGGAGGTGCTCCGCAAACGCTTCAAAATCCGGGTGCGCTCTGCGCTCGGCCGGCTCCACGGCGACCAGATTCCGGAACAGGCGGTCCAACTCATCCCGCCGCGGATAGTCAGGCCAGAGCTCAGCAGGAGAAACCCTGAACATGAACTCCTCGATTTGCCTGAAAAAGACCGCTTCGCCGATGTCACCGTGAATGACTGTGCCATCGCAATCGAATACTGCGAGGGGGCGTACGGGAGACTGCAAGTGGGCTGTCTGCTCCAGAAGCTTCAGGATGGAAGGGTGATGCGCAAGTGTCATGCGGCGAACAAGCTCTCCTGTTTCTGTAAGATACGAACACGGCGCGGGAAGAGCAAGGCGTTGCAACTTCATCCGTAAAATCGTATATTTTGATGATTGTCGACCTGTTCCCCGGTGAGTCCGTCCCGTACCGCGCGACGGATTTTGCGTTATTAGAGCGGCCATGCACAACATTCGCAACTTCTGCATTATCGCACATATCGACCATGGCAAGTCCACGATAGCCGACCGGTTCCTGGAACGCACCGGTACGATTACCTCGCGCGAGATGAAGTACAATCAAGTCCTGGATAACATGGATCTGGAGCAGGAGCGGGGGATCACCATCAAACTGCACGCCGTGCAGATGCACTACCGCAGTCAGGACGGCCAGTCGTACATCCTGAACCTTATCGACACGCCCGGCCACGTGGATTTTTCCTACGAAGTCTCCCGCTCGCTCGCGGCATGTGAAGGTGCCATCCTCGTTGTCGATGCTTCCCAGGGCGTCGAAGCCCAGACCATCAGCAACCTGTACCTCGCCATTGACGCCGGCCTCGAAATCATCCCCGTCATCAACAAAATCGACCTTCCCGGGGCGATGATCGACACCGTGAAACACCAGATCAAGGACCTCATCGGATGCAAGGACGAGGATATCCTGATGGCGAGTGCCAAGACGGATCTGGGGATCGCGGAGATCCTGGAACGCGTCGTCCGGCAGGTGCCTCCTCCCAAGGGAGATCCCGAAGCGCCGCTCCAGGCGCTCATCTTTGATTCGGTGTTTGACACCTACAGGGGCTCCATCGTCTACCTTCGCGTTTTCGAAGGCACGCTGCGCGAAGGGGAAAAGATCATGTTCTTCCACAACGGGAGGACATTCGAAGCGGAGGAAGTCGGGGCCCTGGAGATGAAGCGGACGCGGACGGGTTCTGTCAGCGCCGGAAGCGTCGGATACCTGATCGCCGGCGTCAAGGACGTGCACGACACGAAGGTTGGCGACACCGTTACCTCCGCCGTGCGCCCTGCTCCCGCACCGCTGCCGGGATACAAAGAAGTAAAGCCGATGGTGTTCAGCGGAGTCTATCCGACCAATGCGGAGGAATTCGAAGACCTTCGCGCGTCCATTGAGAAACTCCAGCTCAACGATTCCTCACTCGTGTTCGAGCCGGAGACTTCCACCGCTCTGGGGTTTGGCTTCCGCTGCGGTTTTCTGGGCCTCCTGCATATGGAGATCGTGCAGGAGCGACTCGAGCGGGAGTACAACCAGAGCATCATCAACACCGTTCCAAACGTCGAGTACCGGGTGACGCGGACGGACGGGGAGATCGTTCTCGTTGACAACCCGACCTTCATGCCTCCCCTAGGCCAGATCGAAAAGGTGGAAGAGCCGTTCATCAGAGCGCAGATCATCGTGCCAACGGAATACGTCGGCAACATCATGAAGCTGTGCATGGACCGGCGGGGCGTGTACAAGAACACCACGTATCTGGATCCCACGCGTGTGGATATCCACTACGAGATGCCGCTCTCGGAGATTATCTTCGATTTCTATGACAAGTTGAAGTCCACGTCGCGCGGGTATGCATCCTTCGACTATGAATTCCTGGAGTTCCGCGAGTCGGAGCTGGTGAAGCTGGAGATTCTGCTGAACGGGGAAGCGGTGGACGCCTTTTCCACAATCGTGCACCGCGACAAGGCGCACGAATGGGGGAAGAAGCTCTGTGTCCGGCTCAGAAAGCTCATTCCCCGCCAGATGTTCGAAGTGGCCATCCAGGCCGCCATCGGTTCGAAAGTGGTGGCGAGGGAAACGATCTCCGCTATGCGGAAAAACGTCCTGGCCAAGTGCTACGGCGGGGATATTACGCGAAAAAGGAAGCTTCTGGAGAAACAGAAAGAGGGGAAAAAACGTATGAAACAGGTAGGCCGGGTAGAGATACCCCAGGAGGCCTTCCTGGCAGTGTTGTCCATGGAAGATGAATAGGAGAAGCTATGGCAAAAGCAATTCCTCCGACCAAGAAGGAACAGGTCAAGAAGGAGCCGGTAAAGGACTTCTTCAAGGATGTTGTCTTTGTTCTGGTGGCGTTCTTTTTTCTGAACAGCTTCGTGCTGGCCTCGTTCGAAGTGCCGACGGGGTCGATGGAAAATGAGATCATGGCCGGTGACTTTCTGTTTGTCAACAAGTTTCTGTACGGCGGCACCACACCCCGCAACATCCCGTTCACCAATGTTCGCCTGCCATGGTTCCGGGTGCCCGCGGTCCGCGACGTCGAGCGGGGGGATGTGATTGTCTTCGAGTTCCCCGGGCAGCGCGATGAGGTGGTCTCGCCTGAATTCATGTTCTACTTGAAACGCGCAGTGGCTCTCTCCGGGGACACGATCGAGGTCGTGAACCGGGCATTGTACGTCAACGGACATCCTGCACCGATTCCTCGCAACATGAAGTTCAACGACTTCACGCTGAAGCCGAAAGGCATGGGAGAGTTCAACATCTTTCCTCCAGGTGCCCCCTACAATGAAGACAACTGGGGCCCGATGGTCGTTCCCAGGGAGGGGGACATCATTCCCCTGTCGGCCGATACCTTCGAGCAGTGGCGGGTCTTCATCGGTCGCGAGGGACACAAAGCCCTTCTGGATGCCCATGGCCAGGTGCTGATCGACGGCGTTCCCGCAACGACGTACACCGTGCAGCACAACTACCTGTTCGGCATGGGTGACAATCGGGACAACAGCCTGGACAGCAGGTTCTGGGGATTCATCCCTGAGGAGAATATTGTGGGGACACCGATGATCGTCTACTGGTCCTGGTCTCCCGATATTCCGTTGCTGGATCTCTCTTCGTTTCCATCGAAACTGGCATCGATACGGTTTGGCCGTATCGGAACCCTGATCAAGTAATCGAACCCGCGGGATGAGCTCAGCCGATGGAAGCTGCGCTCCGGTTGTCGCCGAACGGCGGGCGTCTGGCCGGAACTGGTTCACAGCAGCGATGCTGGGCTTCGTCCTCGCAATCATTGCCGGACTCCTCCTGCGGACGTACGTTGTCGGTGCCGTTCACGTTCCCTCGCGTTCCATGGAACGGACGGTTCTCCCGGGTGATTTTGTGCTGGTGAACAAACTGGTAGCTTCCCGGCCGCTGCTCGTACAGATCCCGTTCGCTCCTCCCTACCCACTTCTCGTCAAGATTCCCGGGTTGCGGCCCCTGCGTGTCGGGGACGTGCTGGTGATACGGCCTCCTTCCTCCCTGTTCCGAACACGCCCCGGCAGCAGTGTCTACATTCTCAAGCGATGCGTCGGAACCCCCGGCGACACGCTGGTGTTCGACCGGAGCGTGCTCACGGTGAACGGCAGACGGGTGCTCTTCCCTGAGACGGCGGAACAACGCCGGATGCCGCGGACGCTCGTGGAGACCGAGGCGCCGGTGAAGGTCATCGTTGGACCGGATACATACTACTTGCTGGGGGACAACCCCGGCGAGAGCGTGGACAGCAGGACCTGGGGGCCGGTTCCCGCCGCATCCATCGTGGGTTCCGCCGCAGCGATCTACTGGTCCGTGGAGACGGATGACACAAAGAGAGCGTCGGATTCCTGGTTTCATTCCGTGCGCTGGGACAGGATTGGGAGGCTGGTGCGATGATGGACGACAGAACGGACGGCAAGGCCCGGTGGAGCGGCGGACTGTATGTGCATGTCCCGTTCTGCGAACGGAAGTGCGTCTATTGCGATTTCTTCTCCGTGGAGTCGCTCGAGCCCATCGAAGAATACCTTTCGGCGCTGGGCGAAGAGATCCGCATGTCGGCTGACTCCGTCCGCGGCATGCACGCTGCCACTGTGTATCTGGGCGGCGGCACACCATCGCTCCTTTCTCCTGCACAGCTGGATCGGGTCCTCGCGAACTTGCGTGAACTGGTCCCCTTCGATCCTGGGGCCGAAATCACCATCGAAGTGAATCCGGGGACAGTGACACTTCAGTCGCTCCGGAACATGCGCGAGCTGGGATTCAACCGGCTGAGCATCGGGATCCAGTCATTCGACGATGCGGAGCTCAAATTCCTGGGACGGATTCACACGGCCGACGACGCTCGCCGATGCATCAGCGATGCGCGTGCCGCCGGGTTTGACAACATCAGCATCGACCTGATCGTCTCCCTCCCCGGACAGGACGAGGAACGGTGTGCGTCGTCGTTGCGGGAGGCACTATCTCTGGAGCCACAGCATATCTCCGCGTACACGTTGATTGTGGAAGATCACACGCCGCTCGCGCAATGGGTAAAGGCCGGACAGGTCAAACCCAACGACGAACACCGCGAGGCCGCGCTCTACGAGAAGACAATGGCCATGCTGGATCGGGCGGGATACGAACACTATGAAGTGTCGAATTATGCCCGGCCAGGTTTTCGAAGCAGACACAACAGCTCCTACTGGACTCACACGGCCTACCTGGGCCTCGGACCTTCGGCTCACTCCTTTCTCTGGAAAGAGGGAGCGGCGCAAGCTCGACGCTGGTCCAATGTGCGAAGCATCGGCCGCTATTGTGATCAATTGCGCAGACGGGAGCGACCTCTCGAAAGGGAAGAGTCCCTCGACGCCGGGCAGCTGTTTGATGAAGCCGTTTTTCTCGGGTTGCGGAGTGACGGCTTGGACCCCGCGCTGCTGTCGCGGAGATGGGGGAGAGATCTCACAATGCGCCAGCACGAGACCGTAAGGGAAATATGCAACGAGGGATGGGCAGTCGTGGAAGACGGACGGATTCGGCTTACGGCGCGGGGCTTTCTCCTTTGCGACGAAATCTGCGCACGGCTGATGGTTCCTTGAATATGAACGGTTTTTGGGGTATATTTATTGCTTAGAAGTCCGCAAGGGCTCACCGCAAGCACACTTCAGGATGTCTGAGGATCGAATGACCACCTCCATCGTCAACCGCATCGTTGCCGCAGTTGTGTTCGTCGTGACGTTCGCTGTGTATCTGATTACGCTGGCCCCCACGGTGGTGTTCTGGGATGTCGGCGAGTTCATTGCCGCAGCCAAGATGATGCAGGTGCCGCACCCGCCCGGATCGCCGTTCTTCCTTCTGGTCACCCGGATCGCGATGATGATCCCGGTGGCCTCGGACATGGCCGTGCGTGCGCACATGCTTTCGGCGCTCTTCAGCGCCCTGGCGGTGATGTTCCTTTACCTGGTGGCGGAACGGGTTATCGTGAGTTTTCGTGGCGCGCCCGCGACGGTGCTCGACCGGGTGATCATCTTCGGCGCCTCGGCGATCGGTGCGTTCACGCTGGCCTTCAGCACGTCGTACTGGGCGAACTCGATCGAAGCGGAAGTCT
>JADLEA010000115.1 GCA_020846365.1 Bacteroidota bacterium | reverse complement strand
TGCGGATCACTGGAATTCCCCAGTGCATTCTGGAACGTGTAGTTGAGCGAAAACGCAAGAGACGTCGAGAGCCGGAAATCCAGCGTCGTCTTGACGCCATACACCGAGCCAAAATCTACGTTGGTGAATCTCGCGTACCGCGAGTCGGCGTACGTATCGATGAACTCGACGCCCAGGAGATCCTGGATGTCCTTGTAGTATACGCTGAGATCAATCCCCAGTTGACGAGCAAACTCCTGCTTTACGCCGAACTCATATTGCTTCGTGAACTCAGGCCGGATATCGGGGTTCCCCATGACGCCAAACCGCGTGGAGCCGGATTGCAGGTTCTTGAGGATCGAGTAGTCCGAATTGGCGTACAGGTTCCCGAATCCGGGCATTTGATAGAAATGCCCCCATGAAAAGTACACGGCTCCCCCCGCCGTGATGGGGTAGGAAACTCCGAGCCGCGGAGCGGCCACCAGTTTCCGTTCCGTGCGGACCGGGAGTGATGCCGGAGCGCCCTCAATCACGTTCGCGGGATTCTCCAGATCGCTCGGGACCGTTGACCGTGAATCGTAGTACTCTATGCGCACGCCGGCACGCACGAGAAAATCCGAGAATTCAATCCGGTCCTGCACGAACGCCGCGAGGGATACCGGATAGTAGGTCCGATAGTTCTGCGCAAGCGAATCAGGGACCAGGTACACATCAGAGTGCGTGCCATCCAGCACCACTCCCCCCAGAGTCCCCGGCGCACCGAAACCGATGGAGGACGTCTGCCCCTCGATGCCGAGTTTCACGAGGTTGTACTGACCGATCTGGGCCGTCACGGACCCTTTGACCAGGAGCGCGTTGGTCTTCTGCTCGAACCGGCCAAGGTTGTACCCCTGGATGATAGCGCCGAGCTCGTAGTTCGCATCGCCGCGCGGGACCCCTGTTTCCGCATACCCGGGGTCGGTCGCCGATTCGAAGACGTAATCCTTGTAGTGGAAGTAGTTTTGCCGCACACTGACGGTATAGAAGAGCTCCGGCGACAAGGAATGTGAAAGCTCGAATCCATGTACAAGGGAGAATCGCTTTTGCGTACGCTGCCCGTCGGGATTGAACCGGTACGCGAAGTCGAAGGCATCTGCCTTGCTCGTGCTCCCAATGGCCTGATAACTGATTTGCACATCACCCAACGCCCGGTTAGCAATCTTGAATTGGCCCGACCATTCCTCTGAGGCCGCCAGTGCAACCTCTTCGTTGTCACCCGAAGGGCGGAAGATCTTCCCGGCAAAATCAGAGGTGTCCGTCGGCAGGAAACGGCGCACGCCGTAGAGATACCCATTGTCCAGATACCTCCGGACGTTCAGGAGGAATGAGGTTCGCGGGATGGGCACAGGCCCTCCCACGGAGATGGTATAGTTCTGGATCGCGGGCGGAATACTCTTGAGGTGGGGGAAGTCCCCCGCGTCACGCGGTCCCGGAACATACGTGCCCGCAAAGACCTCGGCGCTGGCTTCGTAGGCATCCTCAGGACCCGTCCGGAGCACGGCATTCACGACACCGCTCATGGCCTGTCCGTATTCCGGATCAAACGCCCCGCTGATGACCTGAACCTCCTGCAGAACGGATTTGTCAAGTTGCAGCACCGAGGAGTTGTCGTAAGGGTTGTTCACAGACACGCCATCGACCTGATATTGGACCTCTCCTGCCCTTCCGCCGCGGAAATGGCCGTCCACAACCCCGGCCTGCAGGCTCACCACGTCGTTCAAGCTCTGGACCGGCAGCGCTGCAATGTCCTCTTTGCTCAGAATCGCCATCGCGCTCGTCATCCGCGTGTCCACCAGGGGCCGTTCGACGACGGTGACCACCTCCCCGGTTTCTATCACGGTCTCAATTATGGTGACATTGAGCGTGGTAGTCTGGCCGGCACTGATGGTAACTCCCTTTGTCAGCCGGGGTTGATACCCGACCGCGCCGACACGGACATCGTAGGCGCCGACGGGGACGTTAAGCACGGTAAAGCTGCCTTCCAGATTCGCAACAGCTCCCGTGGTTGTTCCCAACAAGACGACGTTTGCGCCGGGAACGGGCTGGTTGTTCTGGTCAACCACTTTCCCGGTCAGCTTCCCGCTGGTATCGGCGTGGATTTGGGGAGAAGCCAGCAGGAGGGCGAGAACGCCGGCGAGCAGGAGCGCGGCCGCCAGACGTTCGCCAAGATGCACGCGTTGCAGCGATGGGTAGTTCATATGCTCCTCACCGACAGGGAAACGGAATGGAGGCGGCCATCACTGTCGCCGCCTCCACACGACATTGCAGGGGCGAAGCGCTCACTTCACCAGCATGAGGCGAAGGCTTGCGGATACGTGCCGCGCACCGGTTTGTTCCGAAACAAACTCAAGTCGTGCAATGTATGCGCCACTCGCAAGTGCAGAGCCGTCCAGCGGATGCTCGTATGATCCCGGCTGCAAGCGTCCCAAGTCCATCTGTCTCACGGCACGGCCGAGGACGTCGTACAGAACGACAACGGCCTTTCCGGCCTCCGCCAGGCTGAAGCTGAGGGTCGTGGATGGATTGAACGGATTCGGAAATGCCCCGCGGAGTTTGAATTCCAGAGCGGTCTCCGCCACTGGCTCATCGTCCACACTCACCACGAGCGCGCTGTTGTCGAGCACGCAGAAGGCCGGACTGGCAGATCCGGGCCACTCGCGGAACCACCACGCCCGCGTGCCGGGGCTGGAGGTAGGCGTGACATCGTAGTCGTGCGCGGTTACCCCGATTGCCACGGTCTTGTTCTGCTGGCCCGCCGGGTATCCCATAAGAGAGAGATCGATGGAGGCCTCAACGGTATATCCCTGGTCCACGTCCCCGTTGTTGTCAATCGTCGAGCCGGACTTGAGCGCTACACCGTATGCGATTGCTGACGTCCAGTCGACCCCGTCCCAGAGCAGCATCGGTGAACCCGCATTGACGGCGAATCCGAACCGGCGGTTTGGAAGGTAGTGCGCATTCTGATCCCGGAGCGAATCCACGGGGATCGTCATGCTGAGCGACAGGCCGTCAAACATCTCGTCGCCGCCGAAGCTGTTGAGCGAGCGGTCTGCAACATCGCCCGCCAGAAAGAGCTTGTCTCCCTGGAACACCATTTTCACGTTTGTCACCCCGGCGTTCACGACCGTCTGCCCGGGCGTGCTTTTCCATTCGCCGCTCCGGTCTTTTCCGATGGTGGGATAGGTTGCCCGCAGAGCAGCATTGCCGTACTGAATGTCAAACGAAGACACCGCGCTCCATACGTCCTCGTTCAGATTCCCGTCAACGGTGATGGCCCCGTAGTTGGCCCCGTTCTTGATGGTCCAATCCGGTTCATACACGGGGAGCGTGGCCGTATTGACGTTCACGTCCTGGCGGACCAGGATACGGGCGGCCGTGCTCCCTCCGTTGTTTCCCCATTCATTGCACCACCAGACTCGCGAATAGATCGCATCTGCGGCTCCGCGCCAGTCCACGTCCCAGATGCACATGTTGATCTGGACTTCGTCCACTGTGTCCCGGTTCGCGTGATAGCCGAGGCTGTCCAACGCCACGGCCAACTCGATCACATACCCCGCATCGGCCACCCGCGAGCCGGAGCCATTGGTGTCGCTGTTGGAGACGCCGTTCACCCAGGCGCCGGCAGTGACAATGCCGGCGGCAGGAAGGGCTCCGCCGACAAGATTGGGAAGCGCTCCCTCAGTTGTGGAGTCCACCCAGCTGACGAAGATATCCCGGTGGAGCGTCACCTGGCTTGACGCTTTGAGCTTGCGATCGTAGATCCCTGCCAGGAGTCCATCCGCGTTTTCCCACCCGGCGCCGCCGACCGAGCTGTCCTGCACAATAACTGCGATGAAGACGCGATTGCTTACTTTGTCGGACAGGAACTTGAAGGTCGCGCGGGGACCGTCAGTTGGCGTGCCGCCGAGTGTGGTCGTCTTCCATCCGCTCCCAGGATTGCCGTCCGGTACGCCGTACGCAATAGAGACAGACTCTGCCTGGGCCCACACGGCCTCGGAGAGTTGCCCATCGACGGTGATGACCGGGCTTGCCGCCACGGAGATATCCCGCGCCCACACGTAGTCCATGCGCGGGGAATACTGCGCGAACGCGAGGGTCATCCCGCATGCCATGAGCGCCGCGCTTACAAGGAGTCGCCTTTGAGTCATGTTGCCCTCCTGCAATGAGATAGAGAAAACGTCTCTCTTTGTTGTTCGGAACTACGGGATATCCTTCCGGCACCTACGAAGCACTCACCGGAGGAGCCGGACTGCTCTCGTGGCATCCGCAGGATCCCCGGAGAGCGAGCGTCGTGTGAATCATCCGGTGCTGTTTCCGGTGCGCATTGCGCTCATCAAGTGCCCGCAGGAGCGTTTCCACCGCAAGGACCCCCACCTGGCTGATGCCCACGTGCACCGTGGAGAGTGAGGGTGTCAAATATGAGCTGATCGGAATATCATCAAACCCCGCCACTGCGATTTCGTCCGGGACCCGGACACGAGCTTCGCGGAGTGCGCTCATGGCGCCGATGGCGATGGTGTCGTTGCAGGCGAAGATGGCGGTCGGACGGGGATGTAGCCGGAGAATCTCCCCGACCGCATCGTAGCCCGAGGCCTCGGAGAAGTTGCCGGCGATTTCATACTCATCTCTTTGTTCGCCGCCGCCAGCCGCAAGCGCATGCCGGTAACCCCGCAGTCGTTCCCGGGCATCGAAGTTTTCCTCATTCCCCTTGATGAGGGCAATGCGCCGGTGGCCATGCCCCAGCAAATGCGCCACCATTGCGGCGGAGCCCGCGAAGTTGTCGATATTCAGCGAGTCAAAGTCGTCCCCCTCCACGGGTGCGTTCAACAAGATCACCGGGAGGTGCCGGGGAAGGTTCTCGCGCAAGATCTGTGCATCGATGTGGGGAGACATGATCAGGAGCCCGTCAACACGGCCGCGCATCATCCGGACAGCGGCTGTGATCTCTTCCCGGTTGTTGTGCGAACTCGACACCACCAGATGATGATGGTGGAGCTGCGCGGTCTGATCCGCCCCCCGGATCACTTCGGAAAAGAATTCGCCAAACAGATCCGGCAAAACAAGTCCGATCGCCTCTGTCTTCTGCCTGCTGAGCCCGCGTCCGATCGGATTGGGAACATAGCGCAGTTCCCCGACGGCCTTGGACACGCGCATTCGGGTCTGCTCGTCCACTGCCCCGACGTTGTTCAACACGCGGGACACGGTCGCGATCGAAACGCCCGCCATCCTAGCGACTTCTTTGATCGTGGCGCTCACGGTCAGAAATGCCTTTGCTGAATCCGGGGTTCTCCTGTCCGATCCGGCGGGGCCTCCTTTCCTCGCGGAAAGAAGGCCCCACGGAAGGACCTGAATCGGATAGGACTACTTCAACAGAAGCAACTTGTTCGTGGAAACGAAGTGCATCCCGCTGCTCTCGCCGGAAGCCGTCATCCGGCAGAAATACACTCCGCTGGCTAACCGGCTGGCGTCGAAGGTGGTCGAGAACGTTCCGGCAGCATACTCGCCGCGCACCAGAGATGCCACTTCGCGACCGGTCACGTCGTACACAACGATACTGACTGCGCTCGCTTCAGGCAGGTCAAACCGGATCGTTGTGGCCGGATTAAACGGATTCGGGAAGTTCTGACGGAGCGCATACTGTGCCGGGATCACACCGTCGCCGTCGGGCGTGACGCCCAGGAGGTTGTCAAAAGTGATGACCCGCCACACGCCGCCCCATTCGCTTCCCCACCACGACTTGTAGTACGAACCGGCGGTCGAGTCATAGGAATTCATCGGATGCTGGTAGCCGTCCGGATCAAACACCGCCATGGAAAGCTGCACGCTGGTGGCCGACGGCGCATACCCGAGGGAATCGAGGCGCACCATCAGTTCAGCGGAGTATCCGTTGTCCACGTTCGATGTGTCGTTTACCGTCGATCCCGATGCGAGTTTGCCCGCCCCCTCTCCGAAATTGGCCGCGGGTGGTTCGTACCGGATCGTGTCCGCTGCTGTTCCGATGTTCTGGTAGTAGAGCTTGAACTCCACATCGGTCCCATTCGCCCGCCTGATCTTCAGGAAGATGCCGTCCCCTTCCCAGTCAAACTTGCAGATGGATTTGTCATCCGACTGGATGCCGATGTACAGGTTTGCTCCCTTGCGCAGGAACTTGACCGCCGCCAGCGAGCTGTCCGTATTCGGCAAATGGAAGGTGCCGTAGAAGACCCCTTGATCATAGTAGTCGAACGTGGCTTTGATGTCGAATTCACCCGTGACCGTGTGTTGCCCGACCGCTTTCTTCAGGAAAGCGCCGTTGCCGAAGGCGAGGGTGGGGGCGTTGGCCCAATCGGGCTCATTCAACTCTCCGTCCACCGTTATCGCCGACGTCGCACCGATGGCGAACAATGTGTCGGGATCATCGAACTTCACCGGTTCCGGCGTGAAGAGGAGCGAACGCCACACGCCTCCCCATTCACTTCCCCACCAGGATTTGAAGTAGGAGCCAGCCGTGGAGTCATACGAGTTCATCGGATGCTGGTAGCCGTCGGGATCAAAGATCGCCATCGACAGCTGGACGCTATCCAGCGCGGAGGTGTAGCCAAGCGAATCCAGTTTGACCAGCAACTCGGCCGAATAGCCGTTGTCAGTGTCTGACGTGTCGTTGGCAGTGGATCCGGCCGCCAGGAATCCCGCCCCCTCGCCGTAATTCGCCGCCGGCGGTTCGAAGCGGATGGTGTCCGCTGCAGTCCCGATGTTCTGGTAGTAGAGTTTGTACTCCACATCGGTGCCGCCCGCACGCCTGATCTTCAGGAAGATACCGTCTCCTTCCCAGTCAAACTTGCAGATCGACTTGTCGTCCGACACAATGCCGATATACAGGTTCGTCCCCTTGCGCAGGAATTTCACCGTTGCTAAAGAGCTGTCCGTGTTCGGAAGATGGAAGGTTCCGTAGAAGACTCCCTGGTCGTAGTAGTCGAACGTGGCTTTGATGTCGAATTCTCCGGTCACGCTCTTCGAGCCGGGAGCCTTTTTCAGGAATGCTCCGTTGCCGAAAGCGAGAGCCGGTGCGGTGGCCCATTCTGCTTCATCCAGCTTGCCGTCCACCGTCACCGTTTGCAGGGCGTTCTTCACCGCGAGGTTGGCGGGATCTTCGAACTTCACCGGTTCCGGCGTGAACAGAAGCGAGCGCCACACACCGCCCCATTCGCTCCCCCACCACGATTTGAAGTACGAACCGGCGGTCGAGTCGTAGGAATTCATCGGATGCTGGTAGCCGTCCGGATCAAACACCGCCATGGACATCAACACCGTGTCCAGGTCCGACGTATAGCCGAGCGAATCCAGGTGAATCACCAGCTCTGCCGAGAAGCCGTTGTCCACGTTGCTTGTGTCATTCACGGTGGAGCCCGACGGGAGGTATCCCGCGCCTTCCCCGTAGTTGGCCGAGGGTGGCTCAAACCGGATTGTGTCGGCCGCAGTACCGATGTTCTGATAGTACAGCTTGTATTCCACATCGGTCCCGTTCGCGCGCTTCACTTTCAGGAAGATGCCGTCTCCTTCCCAGTCGAACTTGCAGATGGACTTGTCATCCGTCTGGAAGCCAACATAGAGCTTCATTCCTTTGCGCATGAACTTTACTTTGGCCAGAGAGCTGTCGGTATTCGGCAGGTGGAAGGTGCCGTAGAATACGCCCTGATCGTAGTAATCGAATGTGGCTTTAATGTCAAACTGGCCTGTGGCGGTCTGCTCTCCCGCGCCTCGTTTCGAGAACGCTCCGTTCCCAAAGAGCAGCGTCGGGGTCGTCGCCCATTCCGGTTCATCCAGCTTGCCGTCAAGAGTGAAGGTCTTGAGCGAATTCAGTACCGGCATCGACGCCGGGTCGTCCAGACCGGTGAATGCGGCGGGTTGGCCTAGTGTCCAATCAGAGAAATCATTGACACCGAAGACAAATGCGGTATCTCCCGCCGGCACAACGGTTGTGGGATACATGAACCACTTCGAGCCGGTCCCGTGGCGGCCGGCGACATATGCGGCGCCGTTCCCCTGGATGTCGGCGGCGGGATACACGAACATGAGATGAGCCGAGTCAATCCCTGCGCTCTCAAGCGACCAGTAGCGGCTGAGCGCGCGTGAATTGTTCAGGATATCCGGATGAGCCCCGGCGAGAGCGGTGACAGTGAAGTCGCCTGTGCCGAGAAGCGGTGTTATGGTGACGGGCGCGTAACCGCCCGAGGTGCCAACCGGGAACGTTTCGATTCCGGCCAGTCCGACCTTCTTAAGATGACCATGGACATAGCCACTGGTGCGCACCGCCAGTGCACCGGTGCCGAGA
>JADLEA010000114.1 GCA_020846365.1 Bacteroidota bacterium | reverse complement strand
AGTCATGGTGGGCGGCGAGTCGCGCGCGGGCGTTCAGACCGCCGCGTTCAACCTCCCCAACGATGAACGCGTTGTGGCCGAAAAAGGCAGCAATAGGGTCATGCTAAAGAACGTGCAGGAGGCAAAATTCCGGCAGATCCTCACCCCCATCGCATCCGTGGTCATGGCCGCCGATCAGAAGGACAAAATCTCCTTCGAACCGTTCTTCACCCATATCCTTGCGCATGAGCTCATGCACGGACTCGGCCCGCACAATATCACTCTGGACGGGAAGAAGACCACCGTCCGCCAGGCCATGAAGGAGCTGAGCTCTGCGTTCGAGGAAGCCAAGGCCGATATCTCCGCGTTGTTCATGCTTCAGCACCTCATGGACAAGGGTGTGCTGGACAAGTCCGGCGAGCACCAGATGTATGCGACATTTCTTGCAGGCGTCTTCCGTTCGGTGCGGTTCGGCATCAAGGAGTCGCACGGCCGCGGCATGGCGTTTCAATTCAACTATCTCGTGGATGCAGGTGCATTCGTGTACGACAGCACGGGGGGCACATTCAGCGTTGATTTCGAACGCGTCAAACCCGCGGTGCGCGACTTGACGGGGCTGATCATGACGGTCCAGGCGGAGGGCAATTATGCGAAGGCCAAAGAGCTGCTGGACACCTACGCTGTGATCCGTCCGCCCATGCAGAAAGCGCTGGATCGGCTGAATGACATCCCGGTGGACATTGCGCCGGTCTTCACCGTTGAGGAAGAGCTGACGCACAGCCACTAACTGGGAGGTATCGGAGCCGAACATGATCTCTCTTAAGAACTCCATTGTGTGTATCACCGGTGCCAGCAGCGGGATAGGCGAAGCGTGCGCCAGGGCATTTGCGCGCGAAGGCGCGGCGCTCCTGCTCTCCGCCCGCCGGAAAGAACGCGTGGACCGGCTGGCCAAAGCGCTTCAGGAAGAATTCCACGTCCGAACGCACACGATGTTCCTGGACGTGCGCGACCGCACTGCGGTCGATGCCGCCATCAATGGCCTCCCCCAGGAATGGCGGTCCATACAGGTCCTGGTCAACAATGCCGGCCTGGCCCGCGGACTCAGCAAGGTGCACGAGGGGCTGGTTCAGGACTGGGAGGAGATGATCGACACCAATGTTAAGGGGCTCCTCTACGTCTCGCGCGCCATCATCCCCGGCATGGTCCAGAGAAAATCCGGACATGTGATCAACATCAGCTCCATCGCAGCCCACCAGGTGTATCCGAACGGAAACGTCTACTGTGCCAGCAAGTTCGCGGTCCGTGCACTGACCGAAGGACTCAAGATGGACCTGCTCGGAACGGGCGTCCGGGTCTGCGCGGTCTCGCCCGGGCTCGTGGAAACTGAATTCAGTCTCGTGCGTTTTCACGGCGACGGGCAGCGTGCGGCCAAGGTGTACGAAAGCATGAAGCCTCTGCTCGGCGAGGACATTGCCGACATCGTGGTCTTCTGCGCGATGCGGCCGCCGCACGTCGACATCAGCGAAGTGATCGTGATGCCGACGGACCAGGCATCGGTACACCATGTCCACCGCGGATAGGGAGTCGACTCACTGTGACCGATAGCCGTCTCTTCAACGACGACAACATCTTCCGGCAACTGGAGTCCGCTCCGTTCTCGCTGGGATGCTACACATTGGAGTTCTACACGGAAAATGGAAAGCCGGTCAACCGCGTCACCGGCACCGTTTCCGAATTCTATCTCTATCCTTCTGGCGGGACGTTGCGGGACAGCGCGTTCAATATTGTGTTCTACGATTCGCGGTTCGATACCTACAGGGGATTCCAGCCACCTCATCTCCGGCGTACAGCGCCCTGACGGCTACCCATGACTATTTCTCCCACCATTCGTGAACAGGTTCCGCTTGCCGATTTGACGACCATCGGCCTCGGCGGGACCGCCCGTTATCTGGCATCCTGCACCACTCCCGACGACTGCCGTGTCGCGCTCGAGTTCGCACGGGAACACTCTCTGCCCTTGATGGTGCTCGGGGGGGGCAGCAATGTCATCTTCAGCGATGAGGGGTACCCCGGGTTGATCCTGCGCATGGAGATTCCGGGTCTGGACTTCGCAGAATCCTCACGGATGTGTCAGGTGACGGTAGGGGCCGGAGAGAACTGGGACGACGTCGTGACGGCATGCGTGGCCCGCGGACTTGGCGGTATCGAATGCCTTGCCGGCATTCCCGGCACCGCCGGGGCGACGCCCATACAGAACGTCGGTGCGTACGGACAGGAAGTGAAGGATACGCTTGACTCGGTCAACGTCATCGAACGAATCAGCGGGAAGGAGTTGCGGCTGTCCAACACCGACTGCAAGTTCGGCTACCGGTCGAGCAGGTTCAAGGGCGAAGATGCAGGCCGGTACATCGTGACCTCTGTGGTGTTCCGTCTGGAGCAGGATGGCCATCCCCGTATCCGATATCCCGAACTCAAAGACGCAATGACGCGGGGCGACTTCGACAGCTCGCTGACCTCCGGTGAACCCGCCCTGAACCAGGTTCGGAAAGCCGTCCTCCGCATCCGCCGGTCCAAGTCGATGGTCATAGACCAGGACGATCCGAATTGCCGTTCTGTCGGATCGTTTTTCACGAACCCGCTTCTCGATCCTGCGCAATTTGATGCCGTGCGACAACGCTGGGTTGCATCGGGCAGAACGGAGACGATTCCCGCATATCCGTCTCCCGGGGGGATCAAGATACCCGCCGCCTGGCTGGTGGAGAGCGCTGGTTTTCCCAAAGGCACCCGGCGCGGAAAGGTCGGGATCTCCGAAAAACACGCGCTTGCACTGGTCAATCGCGGAGCGACATCCAGCGAGCTGCTTGCGTTCGCCGAAGAGATCCTGGCCGGCGTGGAGAAGACGTTCGGCGTCCGGCTCTCCATTGAACCACTTATCGTCAGCCACCACAATGAAGAGACGCGCCCGTGACAAAGGCGATCATTTTCGATTTTGGCAACGTTCTCTGTTCGTTCAGCGTCGCAAAGTTCTTTGAGAATCTGGCCCAGCGGAGCCGGTGCACCGTGAAAGAGCTCCACGATCTTTTGCCGGAGATTTCCCGCATTGCCATCGAATACGAGACGGGCCTGATTGCCTCCGATCAGTTCTACCGGCAGATCACCGATCTCACAAGGATGGAAATCTCCCGGGAAGAATTCATCAAGGCATACGTCGACATCTTTGCCCCGATCGACGCCACGCTGGATCTGATCCGCCGTTTGAAGCCGCATTACCGGCTCGGTCTCCTCTCAAACACCAATGAATGGCACTTCGAGCACAGCATAAAACCCGTGAGCGTATTCCCGTTGTTCGATGCGGTGAGCCTGTCGTATGTCGTGGGTGCAATGAAGCCGAAGGCGGCCATTTATCACGACATGCTGAACAAGCTCGGCGTCGAAGCCGGAGCATGCGTCTACATAGACGACCTGCCGGAGAACGTCGAAGCAGCCGCCCGGCTCGGAATGGATGCGATTGTCTACACTGACCATGCGGCCCTGCTGAGGGACCTGCATTCGCGCCGGATCAACACGAACGAATAGT